>CAZBOK010000117.1:0-11493 GCA_964493525.1 uncultured Phycisphaeraceae bacterium
TCGCGGGGCGCGTCCCGCTCCGGTTGCTCGTGCGCTCGGACGGCGACCCGCGCGCCCGCGTCGCCGAACACTTCGCCGGCTCGCGCGGCGTGCTCGCCGGGCTCGAAGACGGCTCGATCGACGCCGTCGCCGCCGACATCGAGCGCGCCGACCTCGGCTGGACGGCGGACGTCCGCGCCGCGGCGATGCACGGAGCGAGCGGAGTGCTGCACCTCGCCGCGCTCACCGACTTCGAGGAGTCGCCGGACGATCGCCACCGCCGCGTCAACGTCGACGGAGCGCTCTTCGTCGCGCGGCTCGCCGCGGCAGCGCGCGTGCCGCTGCGGCTCGTGTCGACGGCGTACGTGTCCGGCGCGCGTCGCGGCGTGATCCGCGAGGAAGACGTCGACCTCGCGACGCCGCGCCACAACGCGTACGAGCGCTCGAAGGCAGCCGCGGAGCACGCGGTCGCCGAAGTCGCGCGCGCCGCGGGGATCGCGCTGTCGATCTTCCGACTCGGCGTCGTGCTGCCCGATGCTCCGCGCGCCGGCCTCCCGACCGGCCCCGGCCCGCTCGTCTACCTGCAGTTCCTCGCGGGTCTCGAGGGCAAGGCGAGCGGCGGGCTCCACGTCGTCCGACACCCCGGCGACGTCCGCGCGAACTTGAACCTCGTCGCGCTCGAAAGCGTCGTCGACGTGCTCGCGGATGCGGTCCTCCGCCGCGACGAGTACCGCGGCGTGTACCACGTGACCGCCCGCGAACCGACGTCGATCGGCCGGCTCGCGGACCTCGTGAACGAGCGGATCCACGACCTGCGCATCGAGCTGGTCGCGACGCGCACGCTCCGCGGCGGCGATCGCTTCGAGCGCCTGCTCGAGCGGCACTGCCGCGTCTACCTGCCCTACCTCTTCACGTCGGCGCGCCACGATCGGACGCGACTCGAGCGCGAGTTCGGCGCGACCGGCGCGTTCGCGGGCCCGGATGACGGCGACCTGCGGCGGATCTTCACGAACCACCTCGACGCCTGGCGCGCGGAGCGGCGCGCGCGGCCGCTGCCGCGTGAGTGCGCCGAGGCGCGCTCCATCGGCGAGTACTTCGGTCCGTTCCTCGGCCGCCGCACCGGCCAGCGGCTCGTGCCCGGCCTCGAGTCGTTGTCCGCGGACTTCACGGTCAGCGTGCCGAGCGTCGGGATCTACCGCCTCACGATCGAGTGCGGCGTGCTCACCTCGGTCACCGCGGCCGACCGGCCGTCGACGGAGATCGACTATCGCGGCGACGCGCCGTCCGTGCTGCTCGCCGTCGAAGGTCGCGTGCGTCCCGCCGACCTGTTCTTCCAGAAGCGAGTGACGATCGCCGGCAACCTCCCGCGCGCGCTGTCGACCGCGATCGCGCTGGAGGAGTTCTTCCGCCTGCATCCGTTCGTCGCGTCGAAGTCCGCGTGAAGGATCGCCCGATGCCCGAACCGTCCGATCTCGTCCGCCTCGCCGACGTCCCCGCGCTCGAACCGGAGACGGTGCGGCGCTGGCACGAGGAGCACCTGAACCCGGAGCTGCACCTCCTCTTGCGGCTCGGCGGCTTCGACGCGATCGACGTGGTCCGCGCGCGCGGTCCGTATCTGCACACGAAGGACGGACGCGCCCTGCTCGACCTCGTGTCGTCGTACGGCGGCCTCAACCACGGCCACAACCATCCGCGCGTCGTCGCGGCGGCGCGCTGGTTCGACGAGCGCGAAGCGCCGGACCTCGTGAAGGAGTTCCCGTCGCGCTTCGCGGCCGCGCTCGCGCGCAACCTGACGCGGCTCACGCCGGCGGGACTGGATGCGGTGTTCTTCTGCAACTCGGGGACGGAGGCGGTCGAGGGCGCTCTCAAGCTGGCGCTGCGCTCGTTCCGCGGCGAGCGCGACCGCGTGATGTACGCGGAGAATTCGCTGCATGGGAAGACGCTCGGCTCGCTCTCGGTGACCGGCCGCGAGAAGTACCGCGCGAACGTGCCGCGTTTCCGCGAGTGGCCGATGGTGCCGTTCGGCGACGCCGCCGCGATCGAGGCCGCATTCGCCGCCGACCGCGAGCGCCGCATCGCCGCGCTGATCCTCGAGCCGATCCAGGGCGAAGGCGGCGTGATCGTCCCGCCGCCGGGATACCTGCGCGCCGCGCGCGAAGCGTGCGACCGCCACGGCGCGCTGCTCGTGCTCGACGAGATCCAGACCGGCTTCTGCCGCACCGGCGCGATGTTCCGCTGCCAGACGGAGGACGTCACGCCCGACGTGCTGTGCCTCGCGAAGAGCCTGGGCGGCGGCGTCGCGACCATCGGCGCGACGGTCGCGAAGTCGACGGTGCGGGCGCGCGCCTACGGACGGATGCAGGAAGGTCTGGTCCACACGTCCACGTTCGGCGGCCGCGGTCGCGCCGCCGCGGTCGCGATCGAGGCGCTGAACGTCGCGATCGACGAGGACTTCTCCGGCCGCGCCGCGCGCCTCGGCGAGAAGTTGCTCGCCGACCTGCGCGAGGTGCAGCGCCGTCATCCCGACCGCGTGCGCGACGTGCGCGGCGCCGGGTTGATGATCGGCGTCGAGCTGGAGCCGCCCAAGCTCTCCGGCCTCGCGGCGCCGCTCGGAGTGCTCGGGTTGAACAAGGCGATCGAGCAGTACTGGCCCGGCATCGTCGGCGCGGAGCTGCTGCATCGGCACGACATCGTCGCGTCGTTCCTGCTCAACCATCCGCGCGTGCTGCGCATCTATCCCGCGCTCGTGGCGAACGCCGAGGACATCGATCGCGTGCCGCGCGCGCTCGACGCCGTGCTCTCGCGCGGCGTGAACGACATCGTGAAGGAGCGCGTGGCCGACGCGGCGTCGCGACTCGGCAAGGATGCGTTGTTCCAATGGGTCCGCGAGTCGTGACCTCGGCCGACGCCGGCGCCTCGCTCGACGCCGCGGTCGATCGCCGGACGCGCGACGTCATCGCGTTCCACTTCGATCCCGACGAAGGCTCGCCGTTCTGGCTGGCGCGCGAGCGCGAGCTCGGGCTCGACGCGCGCAACGAGATCCGCACGTGCGCCGACCTGCGCCGGCTCGGGCCGTTCGACCCCGCGTGGCTGCGGAGCCGACCGCTCGAGGACTTCGTCCCGCGCTCGCGATGGGTCGACCGCGACCGCTTCGTGCTCGCCGAGACCGGCGGCACGACCGGCGCACCGGCGCGCGCGGTGTTCGACGTCGACGAATTCGAGGCCGCGTTCGGCGCGCCGTTCCTCGTCGCGAGCGCGGACCGCGGGTTCCCGCACGGCGGGTCGTGGCTGTTCGTCGGGCCGTCCGGACCGCACGTGATCGGCCAGGCGGCGCGTCTGTTGGCGCGGCGTCACGGCGCGCTCGAGCCGTTCTCCGTCGACCTCGACCCGCGGTGGGCGCGCGCGCAGGAGCCGGGCTCCCTCGGCGAGGCGCTGTACCGGGATCACGTCCTCGCGCAGGCCCTCGACGTCCTCGCGCGCGAATCGGTCGACGTGCTGTTCGTCACGCCCCCGCTCGCCGTCGCGCTCGCCGCTGCGCTCGACCGCAAGCGCCGCGCGGCGATCCGCGGGATCCATCTGGGCGGGATGCCGGTGACGCCGGAGACGCACGCGACGGTGCGCGCCGCGTTCGAGCGCGCGGTGATCCTGCCGGGCTACGGCAACTCGCTGTTCGGGATCCTCGTCGAGCCGCGCGACCCGTTGCCGCGCTCGGACGGGTCGATCGCGATCGACTACTTCCCGACCAACGGTGCGCTGCGCGTCGACGTCGTCCGCGACGAGCGGACGCTCGAGCCCGCGGCCGTCGGCGAGCGCGGCCGCGTGATGTTGACGCGCATCGACCGCACGTTCCTGCTGCCGAACGTCGTCGAGCGCGACTCCGCGGAGAAGCTCGCGGCGGGCGGCCTGGAGCGCTCGATGCGCCTCGGTCCGATCGGGCTGCGCGATCCGCGACCGGTCGCGGCGGCCGAGACCCCGCGCGGGCTCTACTGATGGTCGCGCCTCCCACGGCAATGCACTCCGTGCGGCTCGCGCCGCTCGCTCCGGGTGAGCGGATCGAGGTCGCGCTCGACTTCCCGGCGGAGCGTGCGACGGCCGGGGCGCTGGTCTGCTCGCCCCAGCCGTTCCTCGGCGGCGATCTCGACAACAACGTCACCCGCGCGGTCGCGCGCGCGCTCGCGGCGGCGGGCGCACCGGTGCTCCGGTTCAACTACCGCGCGGTGGGGAAGAGCCGCGACGTCGACCCGAGCCGGGCGCGCTTCGACTGGTGGCGCGACGTCGAGGCGCGCGGCGACCGCGCCGCCGTCGCCGAGGACGCCCGCGAAGCGTTCGCGCGCGCGTCGCGATGGTTCGAGGTCACGACGGTGGTCGGGTACAGCTTCGGCGCGTCGGTCGCGCTCGACCTCGCGCTCGGCGCCGCGCCGCGCGCGACCCTCGTCCTCGTCGGTCCGCCGTTCGGGAAGATCGACTTCGCCGCGCTCGCGGATCATGCGGGGCGCGCGGCCGTCGTCGTCGCCGGCGCGGACGAACTCGACCCGGCGCCGCCGCGCGATGCATTGGTCGCACGGTTCCCGTCCGCCGAGATCACGGTCTTCGCGGGCGCCGATCACTTCTTCCGCGGCCGCGAGGACGAAGTCGCGGAGCACGTCGCCCGGTTCGCGCGCGCCGGCGTCGGCGCACCGGGCGCGGGAGCGCGTCGATGATGCGCGCGAGCGCGGCGCCGCTGGTCGCCCGATTCGCCGCGGTCGCCGCGACGATCGCGTGCCTATGCGCACCGGCGTGCTTCTTGAACCCGTACCGCGACCTCACGGACGTCGACGATCGCGTGCGCTCGCCGAGCGCGTCGGACTGCGCCGGATGCCACGTCGAGATCGCGGCGGAGTTCTTCGCGTCGGAGCATGCGGCGAGCTTCGACGACCCCGCGTTCGTCGCGGCGACCTCGCAGCGCACGTTCACCGACTGCCTCGGCTGCCACGCACCCGTCTCCGTCTACACGCCCGGGATCCCGGAGCTGCGCACGCAGCATCGCGAGGAGGGAGTGACGTGCATCGCGTGCCACTTCGACGGCGACGTCCTCGCCGGCCCGGCGCCGCGCTCGGCGCTCGTCGACCCTCATCCGGTCGCCGCGGAGCGCCCGCTCTATCGCAGCTCGGAGTTGTGCGCGAAGTGCCACGAGGGAACCGCCGTCGAATGGCGCGGTGCGGCCGAGCCGAAGCGGACGTGCCAGGAGTGCCACATGAAGGCGGTGACGCGCAAGCTGACGCAGGCGACCGACCGGTTCTCGGCGGTGCTCGTGTCGTTCGAGGATCCGTTCGAGGGGCGGTCGCACTCGTTCCAGGTCGACGCGATCGCGGGGATCGAAGATGCGTTCGATGCGCGGATCACGGGCGTCTCCCCCGCGGCGAACGGCGCGTCGAGCGTTCGCGTCCGCATCGACAACAAGACGCCGCACGACGTGCCGACCGGCGACTTCGGCTCGCGCCGCGTGTCGATCGACCTCGTCGTGCTCGGCGCCGGCGACGCCGCGCTCTCGCGCCGGACGGTCGACCTCCTGAGTGCGGACGGCAGCGAGTTGAAGGTGGGAGAGTCGCGCGACTTCGACGTCGAGGCGCCGCCCGGCGCGCGCGCGGTCGACGTGACGCTGCGTGCGCTGCCGCGCTCCGGCGCCGACGTGACGATCCACACCTTTCGGATCGCGCTGCCGTGAGCGATCCGCCGCGGGACACGGTCGTGCGGTTCACCGCCTCCGAGCGCGTCTTCCATTGGGCGCAGGCGCTGCCGTACCTCGTGCTGCTCGTGTCCGGCGCGCTGCTCCTGCTCGAGCGCAACCTGCCGTTCGAGTGGGTCGCCGTCGACCGACTGGTCACGATCCACGAGGTCGCCGGCATCGCGCTGCCGGTCGCGATGTTCCTCGCGTTCCTCGGCGGCGACAAACGCCTCCTGCTCGCGAACGCCGCGGCGGCGCTGCGCTGGTCGCGCGCCGACGTGAAGTGGCTGCTGTTCGCTCCGCTCGGGCGCGTGCTCGCACCCGGCGTGCTGCCACCGTCCGGTAAGTTCAACGCCGGGCAGAAGCTGAACATCGTGATGCAGCTCGTGTTGATCCCGATCTTCCTCGTCACCGGCCTCTTCATGTGGCTCGAGGGCGAGGCGCTGTTGTCGTGGTGCGTTCACGTCGGTGCGTTCGTCGTCGCGGTGCCGCTCGTGCTCGGGCACCTCTATCTCGCGTTGATCCACCCGAGCACGCGCAAGGGGCTTTCGGGCGTGTTCGGCGGCCGGGTCGACCGTGAGTGGGCGATGCACCACTACCCGCTCGAGTACGGCCCGGTGCACGACGCGGGAATGCGCGCGAAGGACGGTTCGCCGTGAACGCGCGCCGATTCGTGACCGCCGCGGTGGTGAGCGGGCTCGGCGTCGTGGCCGTCGCGGCGGCGGGCCTCGGCGTCCGCGCGTTGCTCGAGCGTCCGGCAGTCGCCCGCGCGGTCACCCGTTCGGCGGGGTTCCTCGAGCCCGGCCCGCTCGCCGACGTCCATCGCGATCTCGACGGCACCGGCAGGTGCACGAACTGCCACGACGCCGCTTCGCCGATCGACGACTCGAAGTGCCTCGCCTGCCACTCCGAGATCGGCGACCGTGCCCGCGACCACGCCGGCTACCACGGCATCGAGTTCACCGGTCAGTGCGCCGAATGCCATCGCGACCATCGCGGGTCGCTGATCGACTTCGACCGCGCGTCGTTCAACCATCGGCGCGCGCTGTTCGCGCTCGAGGGGAAGCACGCGGACGTCGCGTGCGAGAAGTGCCACGAGCGCGAGTCGCCGCGCTCGCCGCGCGTCCCCAAGCGGATGACGTGGATCGGCGTGCCGCACGCGGAATGCACCGCGTGCCACGACGATCCGCACCACGGGTCGCTGACCGACGCGAAGCACGAGTGCACGAGCTGCCACGATCAGACGGCATGGGTCGCCCGCGACCTCACGTTCCGCCACGATCGCGACACCGACTTCCCGCTGGTCGGCGCGCACGCGACGCTCGCGTGCGAGAAGTGCCACGTCCCGCCGCCCACCGGCGCCGGCCGGCTCGCGGACGCGGCGTTCGTCGGCACCGCGCGCACCTGCGCCGGCTGCCACGAAGATCCGCACCGCGGCGCGCTCTCGGCGAACGGACGCGACTGCACCGCCTGCCACGATCAGACCACGTGGAACGGGCGCGACCTGTCGTTCCGCCACGACCGCGACACGACGTTTCCGCTGCGCGGCGCGCACGCCGACGTCGCCTGCGAGAAGTGCCACGTGCCGCCGGCGGCCGGGAAGCTCGCGGCGGCGGAGTTCGTGTCGGTGTCGACGTCGTGCGCGTCGTGCCACGCCGATCCGCACGCCGGTCAGTTCGGCGCGGAGCGCTGCGACGCGTGCCATCGCGAGAGCGGGTTCCGCGGCCGCGACCTCACGTTCCGCCACGAGGACGTCGCGTCGTTCCCGCTCACCGGAGCGCATGCCGCGGTCGAGTGCGCGAAGTGCCACAAGAGCGCCGCCGCGGACGTCGCCCCGAGCGGCCCGACCGGCGCCGCGGATGTCGCGCGCGTCGTCTATCGCGGGACGCCGACCGACTGCGCGTCGTGTCACACCGATCCGCACGCGGGGTCGCTCGCGCCGAAGTCGTGCACCGCGTGCCACGAGACGGCCGCGTGGACCGGCGCCGCGCTCCGGTTCGACCACGCGCGCGACGCCCGCTTCGCGCTCGACGCGGTGCATGCCGACCTCTCGTGCGTGAAGTGCCACGCGACGAAGGCGTATCGACCGACGCCGACCGAGTGCGCGGCGTGCCACACGACCGAGGCGAACGATCTCGCGGGGCGCGTCACGATCGGCGGCCGCGAAGTCGAGTGGACGCCGAGCCCGCACGCGGGCGTGATCGAGTGCCGGCAGTGCCACGACACCACGCGCTCGGCGGAGACGGCCGAGGACCTGGCCGAGAAGTGCGCGGCGTGCCACAACCCCCGCTACGCGAAGCTGTTCGCCGACCAGCGCGCGACGATCGTCGCGCTCGTCGCAGAGGCGCGCGCCGGGCTCGCGACGGACCGCTCCGACGCCGCGGACCGCACGCGCCAGGAGCTCGACGCCGTCCACCGCGTCGCCGCGCACGACCACGCCGCCGCCGAGGAACGGGTCCGAGCGATCCTCAACGCCGCACGGCGTTGACGGGGCCGCCAGGCCGATTGTCCACCCCGTCCGCTCAGTGAGGTCGTCTTCAAAGGAGACCTCTCATGAGTCAGCGCTTCGGTTCTCGCGTCGCGGTTGTCACCGGTGCATCCAAAGGGATCGGCGCGGCGATCGCGCGCCGGCTCGCGTCGGAGGGCGCCGCGGTCGTGGTGGGGTTCGGCGGGGATCGCCCGGGCGCCGACCGCGTCGTCGAGTCGATCCGCGGCGCCGGCGGGCGCGCGATGGCGGTGCAGGCCGACATGACCCGCGCCGCCGACGTCGAGCGGCTGTTCACGGCCGCGGTGCGCGAGTTCGGACGCCTCGACGTCCTGGTCAACAACGCGGGCGTCTACCGGTTCGTGCCGCTCGCGGAGATCGACGAAGCGCACTACCGAGAGCACTTCGACCTGAACGTGCT
Organism: uncultured Phycisphaeraceae bacterium; assembly: GCA_964493525.1. Classification (GTDB taxonomy): domain Bacteria; phylum Planctomycetota; class B15-G4; order B15-G4; family JADJEK01; genus CAZBOK01. The sequence goes on from CAZBOK010000117.1 coordinate 8,590, forward strand.
CGGTCTGCTGCTCGCGTCGCGCGAGGCGGCCAAGCGGTTCGGCCCGGAAGGCGGCAGCATCGTCAACATCGGCTCGGTCGTCACGTCGCTCGCGCCGGCGGCGTCGGCGGTGTACACGGCGACGAAGTCGGCGGTGGACGGCATCACGCGCGTGCTCGCGACGGAGCTGGGGCCGCGCAAGATCCGCGTGAACGCGGTGAAGCCGGGCATGGTCGTGACGGAAGGGCTGCGCGCGGCGGGCTTCGATCAGGGCGAGTTCCGGTCCGGTCTCGAGGCGGAGACTCCGCTCGGCCGCATCGGCGCGCCGGACGACATCGCGCCGGCCGTCGCGTTCCTCGCCTCGCAGGAGGCGTCGTGGATCACCGGCGAGACGCTCACGATCTCCGGCGGGCTGCGTTGAGCGGCGGTCCTCGCCGCGTTCAGCGCGCGACGGCGGCGCGCGCGAGCAGGAGCTCGACGTCCTTCCAGAGCGCGGCGCATTCGGCGCGCTCGGCGAGATCGAACGACTCGAGCGCCGCGGAATCGCGGATGCCGCCGAGGTTCGCGTCGTCGCGCCACGCGCCGAGCACAGCCTCGATCGCGCCGCGGGCGGCGGGGCCGCGCTGGTCGAGGATCCGCTCCCACTCGACGAGGTCGGCGCGCAGCCACTGACGCGCGGTGTGCCGCCAGCGCCGGCGCGCGTCGAGCTCTTCGCCGGCCGCGTAGGGGCCGTCGACGTCGCGCGACGATCCGGCGAGCACCGCGAAGGACGCGGCATCCGAGCGCGCGCGGCGCGCGGGGTCGGCGGTGAGCGAGGAATCCGCGGCGAACGCGGCCGCCGCGAATCGCGCGGCGGCGGCGTAGCGATGCTCGATGCGGCAGAGGTCGGCGAACCGCCACGATTCGTCGCCGCTCGCGGCCCGGTCGGTTCCGGCGAGCACTCCCGGCAGCCGGGCGCGGAGCGCGATGCGGTCGCGGCACCGATCGAGCTGGCGCGCGATCATCGCGTGCTCCGGGTGATCCGCGGGCAGCACAGCCAGCGCGCGCGTGAGGCGATCCTGCGCGTCGTCGAAGCGGCCGGATTCGAGCATCACGACGCCCGATGCGCCGAGCGCTTCGGTCGCCGCGCGCGAGTCGGGAGCCGCCGCCATCGCCGCGTCGAACCGTGCCAGCGCCTCGTCGAAGCGCTCCACGTTCGCGAGCGCCTTGCCGAGGTTCACGAGCAGCGTCGCGTCTTCCGGGTCGAGCGCCGCCGCGGCGCCGAGCTCGTCGACCGCTTCGCGCGCCCGGTCCGCCGAGCCGAGCGCGGCGCCGAGCTGCTTGTGGAAGGCGACATCGTCCGGGGAGATCTTGATCGCCGCGCGGAATTCGGCGATCGCGCCGTCGAGGTCGCCGCTCGCCTGCAGCGCGTTCCCCAGCGCCGCGTGCGCGTGCGCATCGTTCGGCGCGATCGCGACGCCGCGGCGGCCGTGTTCGATCGCCTGCGGGATGCGGCCGACCTGGCTGTCGAGCGCCGCGAGGTTCACGTGCGCGTTGACGTCGTTCGCGTCGATCGCGAGCGCGCGCTCGAACGATTCGGTCGCGCCGTCGAAATCGCCGCGCGCCTGCAGCGCGAAACCGAGCCCGACGTGCGAGCGCGTTTCGTTCGGACCGATGGTCACCGCGCGGCGCATCGATTCGACCGCCTCGTCGACCTGTTGGACGTCGAGCAGGGCGGTGCCGAGATTCACGTGCGCCGCCGCCGTGCTCGGATCGAGGCGGATCGCCTCGCGGTATTCGCGGATGGCGCCCGCCGAGTCGCCGCGGTGTCGCAGCACGTTGCCCAGGTTCGAATGAGCGCCGGCGAGGGTCGGATCGAGGCGGATCGCCTGCTCGAGCTGCAGCACGGCTTCGTCCATGTGCCCGCTCTCGCCGAACGCGGCGCCGAGATCGCTGTACGTGATCGCGGTGTCCGGACGGATCGCGACGGCGACCTGCAGGTAGCGCGCGGCCTGCGCCGGGTCCGACGAACCGAGGGCGCTGCCGAGCGTGTAGTTCACGCAGTAGTCGGACGGGCGGCGCTGCTGCACCTGCTTGAGGAACGGGACGGGGTCGCCGCCCGCGAGCTGCAGTCGACGCGCGAGCCCGAGCAGCAGCGGGACCGACGGAGCGTCCTCGCCGACTTGCGGCAGGGTCCGCACCAAGTCGTCGATCGCCGCGCGATCGCTCCAGGTCGACGGATCGCGCACGCGATCGCGCCAGCCGGTCGGGTCGGGGTCGGCGCGGCGGGAGACGGCGAGCAGTCGGTCGCGGCGGCGCGGATCGTCGGCAGCGCAGTTCGCCCAGTCGTCGAGCGCGACGATCAGCGCGCCGCGGATGTTCGACGCGCGGATGCGTTCGGTCGGGTCCGCCGCGTCATCGAGGATGTCGCCGCAGCCGGCGGAGCGGAACGCCGCCTCGTAGGCCCGGTCGGCGGCGGCCTCGTTGGTGCGGAGATCGAGGCGCCCGCGGACGATCGTCACCCGATCGAGGTGGACGCGGTCGAGCTCGCCGACGAGCGCGAGCTCCCGCGCGCGTTGGTCGAGGCGCTCGCGGAGCGCCGGGGAGCCGCCGGCGCCGAGGCGGACGGTCGCGCGCTCGAGCGCGGCGCGGGCGCCCGGCCAATCGCCGGCGTGCTCGCGTGCGATCACCACGCCGAGGTCGTCGTCGACCGCGCGAGCGGCGCGCTCGTTCTCCGCGCTCCACCGCGCCATCGCGACCGCGAGCAGGCCGGCGGCGGACACGCCGATCGCCGCGAGCATCGCGCGCGTCGGATGCCGGCGGACCCATTTCCGCAGGCGCTCGACGCGCCCGGTCGGGCGCGCGGAGATCGTCTCGTCCTGCAGGAACCGGTGCAGATCGTCCGCGAGCGCGAGGCCCTCCAGGGCCAGGACACGCGCGAGGCGC
>CAZBOK010000118.1:0-11471 GCA_964493525.1 uncultured Phycisphaeraceae bacterium
CGTCGACCGACTGCTGGAACAGCGCGACGCGCGTCTCCTGCCACAGGCGACGCCCCATCACGATCGGCGAGTTCACCGCGGCGGCGAGCACCGGCGCGGTCACGGCCTGCGCGAGGTTGTAGAGCTTGGCGAACTCGTCGGCGCCGACCTGGAAATGCACCTGGAACGAGGTGTTGCACGCCTCGAAGAGCACGTTGTCGTGCGCGACCGACAGCTCGTCGATCCCCTTGATGAAGCAGCGGAACTGCCCGCCGCGCATCGCCGCCATCGCGTCGTTCAGTTGGCGGTAGCGCGGGATCGGCGTCATGCTCTCGAGGCCGAGGTGGCTCTGGTCGAGCGTCGGGAGGATGCCGGTCAGCACCGCGCCCGCATTCAGTTCCTTCGCGGTCGTTCGCACGCGCGCGAGCAGCGAGTCGAGTTCGTGCTCCAGCTCCGACAGCGCGTGACCGGAGAACGCCTTCGGCGTGAGGTTCGCCTCGAGGTTGAAGAGCGCGAGTTCCGTCGTGAACTGCGGGTGATCGAGGCGCTTCAGCATCTCGATCGCGAGCGGCGCCGGGCCGCCGCCGGGATCGACCAGGAAGATCTCCTGCTCGGCGCCGATGCGGCGCACGCCCGTCTCGATCATGCCCGTATCGATCATCCGCTCCAGCGCGCGGAGATCGTCGAGGATGCAGTGCATGAAGTGCCGGAAGCGGACGCTGTCGACTTCCGTGTGGATCCGCTTCTCGCCCATCGCACCGTCCGCAGTTCGCGGCGCAATCGCCGCGGAGATCGGGCCGAGACGATATCAGAACGCGCGATGCGGCCACGCCGCGCGTTCCATGGCCGCGGGCGAAAAACGCCCGGGCAGAAAGGGGTCGCCGGATGCATCCGCGTCCCGTCCGCGAGATCCGGGACGGATCCGTCTGCGGTTGCAACCGAGGCTCCGCGCTCTCGCGCGAAGCCTCGGACTCGACCTTGTGAACACGGCGCTTCGCGCCGCCGCGGCCTGCGGCCGCGGGGTTCCTGCGCGCGAGATTCTTCGGTCCGACGCGACGATTTTCGGGCGCAGGAGAAATCGCCAGATCCACCCGCGCCCCGTCGGCGAGATCCGGGACGGATCCGTCTGCGGTTGCAACCGAGGCTCCGCGCTCTCGCGCGAAGCCTCGGACTCGACCTTGTGAACACGGCGCTTCGCGCCGCCGCGGCCTGCGGCCGCGGGGTTCCTGCGCGCGAGATTCTTCGGTCCGACGCGACGATTTTCGGGCGCAGGAACCTAGAGTGCTCGGCCAAACCGACCCGACACACACATACGGAGACTCGAGATGAAGAAGTTCGCGATGGGTATCGCGTTGGCGTTGCTCGCGGGTTCGACGGGCTGCATCGGCGTGTATTCGCCGGCAATCGGCGCGTTCTACACGGACGTCAATTGGAATCAGTCGGTCACGAGCAACTCGGGCGCTTCGAAGAAGGCGACGGACACGGCGTACTCGTTCTTCGCGTGCGTCGCGCTCGGCGACGTCTCGGTGAGCAACCTCGCGGAGCAGGCCGGCATCAAGACGGTCCACCACGTCGATACGCACACGCACAACATCCTCGGCTTCGGCTGGATCGACGTCACCGTCTACGGCGAGTGATCGCACCTCCTGCGAACCACCGATGAGCGGGCGCTCCGCACGCGCGGGGCGCCCGCTCTCGTTTTGCGTCGACGCTCGTCGCGGCGGTCGCCACAATCGCCCGTCGTTCGGGACGGGAGATCGCGCCATGAACCGCTCGCGTCGTCTCGCGCTCTTCGCAATGCTCGCGCTGTCCGCCGCAGCGCTCGCCGTCACCGCGCCCGCGTCCGCTCAGGTCGTGTGCCGGATGCAGGCGGACGCGTCGCAGCTCGTCCCGCCGGGCGCCAGCACCGCGAATGCGAGCGGCACGTTCTCCACGCATCCGGGTTCGAACCAGGTCACGTACAGCGTCGTCATCGGGAACATCGGCGCCGACGTCGCGACCGCGGCCGAAGTGCGGAACGGTCTGCCCGGGATCAACGGCAACGTGATCTTCTCGCTGACCAAGGTCGGCGACCACTTCAGCGGCACGTCGGCGGCGCTGACCGCGCCGAACTTCGCGCTCGTGACCGGCAACCTCACCTACGTCCTCGTGAAGACGCAGAACTTCCCGAACGGAGCGGTGCGCGGGCAGATCACGACCGGACAGAACCAGTTCTGGTCGACCGGCAGCGCGCTCGAGGTCGTTCCGCCGAACGCGAGCACGGCGCTGCTGCAGGGTCTGTTCAGCCTGAGCGGCAACACGCTGACCTACAACGTGAGCGCGCAGGCGTTGCTCGGGCAGATCACCGCGTGCCACATCGCGAACGCGGCGAAGGGCGTGAACGGCCCGGTGCAGTTCACTCTCACGCAGGTGCCGGGTCAGCCGCAATGGCAGGGCGCAGCGACGCTGACGACGCTGCAGATGGCGAAGCTCCGCACCGGCCAGTTCTACGTGATCGTGCGCACCGTGCTGTTCCCCGCCGGCGAGTGTCGCGGGCAGATCTCGAACGCCGTGACCGACTACGGCGCCGCGTGCGCGAGCTCGAACGGCGTGTGCCTGCTCGACGCATCCGGTTACACGTTCGCCGGCGGCTCGGTGGACTTCCGCATCACGAAAGCGCGGTCCAACTCCGTCGGTCTGCTCCTGGTGAGCACCGACTCCGCGAACGTCTTCTACAAAGGCTCGTGCTTCGTGAACGTGAAGCTGCCGCAGACGCTGACGATCCCGCTCGCGACCAACGCGACAGGCGGTGTCACGTTGACCGCGCCGATCCCGGGGAACGTCCCGGCACTGAACGCCTTCTGCCAGTTCGGCGGCGCGGACCCCGGCGTCGTGACCGGCTCCTACCTCTCGAACGGACTGCAGATCCTGATCCGTTGATCGCCGCATCGAGCGCGGAGCGCGGGCGCGGGTAACGTGGCCGGCCGCGATGCCGGCGCACGACGATCGATCGGAAACCAGCAGCGATGCACCGGGCTCGCTCGAGGAGCGCACCGCGGCGGCGTTCCTCGAGATGTTCGTCGCCGAACGACTCGCGGGACGTGCGCCGACGCTCGCGGAGTCGATCGCGCGCTTCCCGGGTTTCGAAGCGCGGATCGCGCGCGAGTGGCTCGCGGCGAACGGCGGCGCCGGTTCGGAGGAAGCGCCGGACGCGCGGCGCGGCAACGATCACCGCGGCGCCGGTGACCGCGCGATCGGTCCGTACCGCCTCGTGAACGAGCTCGGCCGCGGCGGTCAGGGCGTCGTCTACCTCGCCGAGGACACGCGCGTGTCGCGCACGGTCGCGCTCAAGGTGATGGAGCGCGCGCCGCATGCGCTCGACTCGCCGGCGTACCTGCGCTTCCGGCGCGAGGCCGACGCGCTCGCGCGACTCGATCATCGCAACGTCGCGACCGTCTTCGAAGTCGGCGAGTCCGACGACGCGGCGTGGATCGCGATGCGGCTGGTGACCGGCGGATCGCTCGCGCAGGTGAACGCGACGCGGATCGCGCGCGGCGACGGACCGCCGCGGACGACGGAGGAGATCGCCGCGGTCGTTCGCCTCTTCGAGCGCGCGGCGCGGGCGCTCCATGCGGCGCACGTCGCCGGCATCCTGCATCGCGACGTGAAGCCCGCGAACATCCTGCTCGCCGAGTCCGACGAGCCGGTGCTGGTCGACTTCGGGCTCGCGCAGGACGACCGCGCGGAGACGCCGACGATCACGCTGCCCGGCGCGGTGTTCGGCACGATCTGCTACCTCGCGCCCGAGCGGCTCGCCGGCACGAGCGCCGACGTGCGCGCGGACGTCTGGGGCCTCGGCGCCGCGCTGTTCGAGACGCTCGCGCTCGAGCGACCGTTCCAGTCGGCGACCACCGCCGCGGAGCTGCAGGCGATCGCGACCGAGCCGCTGCGCGACGTGCGCGGGAAGAACCCCGGCGTCGGCCGCGACCTCGCGCTCGTCGTGTCGACCGCGCTCGCGAAGGATCCCGCCGCGCGATACCAGACCGCGGCCGCGCTGGCCGACGACCTCGCGTGCATCCTCGCCAAGCGGCCGATCCGCGCGCGGCCGCCGACGCTCGTCGACCGCTTCGCGCGCTTCTGCCAGCGCGAGCGCGCGCTCGCCGGGACGATCGGCGCGGCGTTCGCCGTGCTGCTGATCGGTCTCGCGTCGGTGACGTGGCTGTGGCGCGCGAACGGCCGCGCGCTCTCGGCCGTGACGCGGCTCGCGGACCTGAAGCTCGCGCGCGAGCTGCGCCAGCGCGAGGACGAGCTGTGGCCCGCGCGGCCGGAGCGCGTCGCCGCGATGCAGCGGTGGCTCGCCGACGCCGAACGCCTGCGCGAGCGGATCCCCGAGCACTCGCGGCTGCTCGCGTCGTTGCCCGCCGTCGGCGCGAACGAAACGGCCGATTGGCAACGCGACCAGCTCGAGTCGCTGCACGGCGAGCTCGCCGACTTCGAGCAGCGCATCGCCGCGGTGCGCGCCCGCGTCGACCGCGCCGTCGAGTTGCGCGCGCTCACGATCGAGCGGCCGGCCGCCGAGTGGGACGCCGCGCGCGCGCGGATCCGCGCGAACCCGATCTACCGCGGGCTCGAACTGTCGCCGCAGCTCGGCCTCGTGCCGCTCGGCGCCGACCCGGCCTCCGGGCTCGAGGAGTTCGCGCACGTGGCGAGCGGCGCGATCCCGTCGCGCGATCCGGCGAGCGGTGCGCTCCGCATCGGCGAGGACTCGTGCATCGTGCTGGTCCTCGTCCCCGGCGGTCCCGTCGTGCTCGGCTCGGACCGGGCGCCCGCGACGAACGGCATCGAATCGAACGTCGATCCGCGATCGCCCGACGACCAGACGCCGAGCCACGTCGTCGACCTCGCCCCGTATTTCCTGAGCCGGTGCGAGATGACGCAGGCGCAGTGGATGCGGCACACCGGCAAGAACCCGGCGAACTACCGGCCCGACTCCGACCTCGCGAAGATCGACGGTCTGCAGCACCCGGTCGAGCTCGTGTCGTGGGTCGAGTTCGATCGCGCGCTGCGGCAGCTCGACCTGCGGATCCCCACCGAAGCGCAATGGGAGCGCGCGTACCGCGCCGGAACGACCACGCCGTTCCCGTACGGCGCGGACGAGAAGAGCCTGATCGGCCACGAGAACCTCGCGGACCAGCACATGAAGAAGCACACGATGAATCAGCAGTTGCGGTTCATCGACTGGCTCGACGACGGGCAGATGGTGCACGCGCCGGTCGGCAGCTTCGCTCCGAACGCGTTCGGGATGCACGACATGGGCGGCAACGTGAAGGAATGGTGCGACGACTCGTGGGAGACCTACACCGTCGTCGCTCCTCGCCCGCTCGACGGCCGGAGACGCGGCGAGTTCGAGCGCTACCGCATCGTGCGCGGCGGATGCTTTGCGAGCTCGTTCGAGGAAGCGCGCGCGGCGGCGCGCTACGGCGCGGAGAAGGACACGCGCGGCGCGGAAGTCGGCGTGCGGCCGGCGCGCGACGTGGAACCATGACCGGCCGCGGCGCCGTCAGCCGACGCGCAGCCGCTGCAGGTCGCCGTCCGCGAGCAGCCGCTCGCGCAACCGTTGCCAGCGCTTGCGGCTCGCTTCCTCCGCGATGCCGAGCACGCGGCCGGCTTCCGAGTGGCTCAATCCTTCGAGCCCGATGCACACGAGCAGGCCGCGGTCTTCGTCCGGCAGAAGCTCGAGCCGATGCACGGTCGCGCGCAGCGACTCGTCGGTGGCGATCCGCTGGCTGATGGCGGTGACCGAGTCCGCGATGCCGGGGAGCTGCGAGTCGCCGCCCTGACGGCGGCGCGCCGCGAGCGGGTCCTTCGCCAGCTCGCGCAGCGCCTCGAGCCAGACGCGGTGCGCGAAGCCGAAGATCCAGCGGCGGAACGGGCCGAGCGCCGGGTCGAAGTCCGCGGCGCGCAGGCACGCGCGCACGGCGATCTCCTGCACCAGATCGTCCGGGTCGAGCCGCTGGCGGATCGCGCCGCGCGCGCGGAGGTGCGCCCACGCATGCAGCGCGGGAGCCGCCTCCGCGAATTCCGCGGCGAAGCGAGTCGAGTCGATCGGGACCGCGTCCGGCATGGGCGCATTATGACCCGAAGAAAAAGTCGTGCATCGGGTCACGCCGGCGCGGGCGCCGTCAAGTCCAGGGCAGACCAGAGTTCCTGTCCAACCCGAGGCCAACCCATGCGACCCTTCTCCGCGCTCGTCGCACTCACCCTGTTCGCTCCGCTCGTCCCGCTCGCCGCTGTCGCGGGGGCCCAGACGCCGATCGGCGGCAACGTCTTCGACGGCGCGGGCGGCCCGCTGCTCGCGAACACGGTCTACTACACGACTTCGCACCTCGTCGTGCCGCCGGGCCAGACGCTCACGATCCAGCAGGGCGTCACGCTCAAGATGGGCGACAAGCACTCATTCGTCGTGAACGGCGTGCTCAAGTGCCAAGGCGTCGCGATCGACCCGGTGTGGATCACGTCGATCAAGGACGACCTGCACGGCGGGGACACGAACCTCGACGGCGGGGCGACGGTGCCGAGCTCGAGCGACTGGGCCGGAATCGCGATCAACGTCTCCGACGCGACGAACATCGCACACGCGCGCATCGTGTACGCGGGCTGGGGCAACACCCCCGCGATCAACGCGCTCGACTCGGACTTCACGCTCTCCGACACGCAGATCGGAAAGGTCGCGGCGGGCGGTCTTCACGTCGACACGCTGTCGTTCCCGCACGTCTCGCGTTGCTCGTTCGAGGGCTGCGGGAATGCGCCGGCGGTGACGGGCGCCGTGATCGACTCGTTGCCGGGTTACTCGGGAAACGTCGCGTTCGGGACGCTGAACGGCGACTTCATCCGCGTCGATCAGTCGGTGCCGGGATTCCCCGCGCTGCAGGTGTTCGGGAACACCATGATCAGCCCGAGCAACGTCATCAACGGCGTGCTCGTGCCGTCGTTCCACATCAGCGTCCGCGCCGGCGGTTCGCTCACGCTGACCGCGGGTCTGGTCGTGAAGCCGCTCTCGGCCATGACGCTCAACGTCGACCCCGGGGGAAAGCTCGAGATCCTCGGCACGCGCCGGTCGCCGGTCGTGATGACGTCGATCCACGACGACGCGTTCGGTGGTGACACCCAGCTCGACGGCAACACCACGACGCCGGTCGCCGGCGACTGGCGCGGGATCGACATGCTCGCGGGCGCGCTGCCCTCGAAGATGGAGAACGTGCTGATGCGGTTCTCCGGCTTCGGCGGCGCGTGGTCGGTGCAGAACGCGGCGGCCGGTTTCGAGATGCGCGACGTGCGCGTGGAGCACGCGGTCACCGGCTTCAACCTCTCCGATGCCGCGGTCGCGGACGACCTGGTGACGTGGGATCTGCAGCAGTACGGCTTCCGGCTGTGGGCCGGCTCGTTCGCGCTGCGGCGCTGCACCGCGGTCGCGGGCGGTCAGCCCGGCTTCTTCAAGACCGGGAGCTTCGCCGGAACCGTGTCCAGCTCGATCGGCCGCTCGAACGTCGGCGGCGACTTCTCCGGCTTCCCCGCGGGCAGCGTCAACTACTGCACCGGCACCGGCATCGTCGGCGGCGTCGCGAACGTGAACGCGAACCCGCAATTCGTGAGCGAGACGTTCGGCGACCTGCGGCTGCTCGCCGGCTCGCAGTGCATCGACACCGGCGACCCGTTCGACACGCCGACCGGCGTCGACGCGTACGGCACGCCGCGCACGCTCGACGGCACGCTCTCCGGCACGCAGTTGCGCATCGATCGCGGCGCGTACGAGTTCTCGCACGCGAGCCTCGACCTCTCCGGCGTGAACACGCCGGGCGGCAACCTGAACATCTCGCTCGCCGGCACGGCCGGGATGCAGGCGTTCGTCATCCTCGGCATCGCGGAGCAGAACCAGCCGTTCGGGAAGTTCGGACGCCTCCTGGTGAGCACGGCGCAGCCGTTCCAGATCTACCCGTGGGTGCCGGCGCCGAGCCTGGTCACGATCCCGATCCCGCCGAGCATCCCGACCCCGCTCCCGGTGGTCGCACAGGCGCTCGTCGTGACGCCGGGCTACGCCGCGGGCAACACGTCCGCCACCGACTCGGTCGTGATTCAGTAAGCGCGCGCCGGCGGGGTTCCGACCGCCGGCGATCGAGGCGGGAGTCCGACGAGTGACAGGGATTCGTGGGTGGCGAACGCGGAGTTCGCCACCCACGTCTTCGTTGCCGGTGGGTTCGTGCGGCGCGACGGGTAAGATCCCCCGGTCCCACGCTCCTGCTTCGGAGACGTGCCATGTCCCGCGCGCGCAATCTCACGTTCCTCGTCGCTTCCGCTCTCGCGCTCGCGGCGCCGCGCCTCGACGCGCGACAGAGTCCGTCAGGACCGTCCGCGCCGCCGGCGAAGATCGCCGCCGGCCACGTGACGATCCTCCCGGTGCGATGCGATCGCCTCGTCGATCCGAAGCTGCCCGGCGCGAGCGTGTCGTTCGCCTACACGCTGCTGCCGGTCGGCGCGCCCGTCGCGGTGATCGCGCGCGTCGAACACGCGGGCCAGACCGTCGCCGTGCCGCTCGCGGCCCTCGAGACGTCGCTCGGCTCGCCGATCACCCACACGTGGGACGGCCGCAGCGCTTCGGGCACTTGGCTCGACGTCGGCGACTACGTGCTGACGGTTCGCGCGCAGCGCGGTACGGCGGTGTCGACGATCTCGTGGCCGATCTCGATCGCGCGCTTCGGCGTCACGACGATGGCGGCGACGTCCTCGAGCCCGACGACGAACGAGTGGCCGCTCGTCTACTACAAGAAGGCGACCACCTACACGTTCTTCGCGACGCCGCCGATCCACGAGTACGCGAACCTCGCGGACGTCGGGGAGACGTCGGAGCTCGACGAGAACGACGGCGATCCGCGCCCGGCCGTCGCGGTGCACGCGGGCCTCGCCGAGCCGGTGCTCGAATCGAACGGCGACTACGAGGACGCGACCTACAACTATCCGCTCTGCTACCGCGCCGGTGCGAACCCGCAGCTCGACGTCGTGTGCGGCCAGCACGCGACGACCGCGGGCGGCGCGCTCGAGCCGTGCGGATATCCGATCGCGGGTGAGGAAGTCCGCTGCACGCTCGCCGACGACGTCGGCGGCGCGTGGACGCCGAGCGCCGCGACGATCTCGCCCGGCGTCCCGGTCACGTACCTCGGCCCCGCGCTGCCCGCGAAGGGGACGCGGCAGGATCGCGTGCTCACGTTCCGCTGGCAGCATCGCGCGACCGGCGCCGGCACGTGGCAGGACGTCCCCGGATCGCTCGCGATCCCGGTGCGCTTCTACACGATCGTCGATGCCCCCGCGTTCGCCGTCGGCGCGACCGGCACGCAGTACGCCGGCCCGTGGGTCGAAGTGTGCGAGCAGTTCTACGGCTGGCAGCAGGCGCTCGCGATCGATCCGATCGACGCCGCGACCGCGATGACCGTCGTGGTGAAGGGGATGTTCGGACAGCTCCCCGGCTTACCGACCGCGATCGAGGGCGTGAAGTACGACTGCCCCGGCGTCGGCGGAGACGGCGGCGCCAACCACTATTACCAGCAGTCGCAGCAGACCATCCAACTCGCGCGCCTGCTCGATGGTCACGCGAACGGCATGTACGTGAACTGCTCGGACTGCGCGTCCACGACGTCCGCGATCGCCGGCATGCTCGGCGTGCGCACGGTGAAGATGATGCGGCTCGGATCGATGCAGTTGAAAGCGATCTGGGGCATCGGCACACCGACCTACACGCTCAACCTCTGGGGCGGCGGCAACCACGGCTTCAGCTACCACCACGTCGTCACGCGCGACGACGGCATCACGGTGGACGATGACTGCCTCTGCGTCGACGAGGACGGCAACGCGCTCGCGCTGCCGGGCACGCCGGGCTGGAATGTCGCCCGCATCTGGTCGAACGGCATCGACGGGTACATGGACCTGCTCGCGAAGGCGAACGTGTCGAAATCGGTCGAAGTCCTTCCGAAGATGAAGTGAGGAGGCGCACGATGAGCACGCACAACAAACCGCTCGCGTTCGTCGGCGCCGCGTTCGCCCTCGGCGTCGCGATCACGTCCGCGTTCGGCGCGCCCCCGGCCGACGGCCGCAGCGCCGCCGACCCGCAGCTCGTCGCGGCGGCGCAGCGCTACGAAGCGACCAAGTGGGCCGCGACCGCGGCGCGCGCCGGGCTCGACCTCGCGACCGTCGAGCTGCCCGGGCTGTCCGGCGGGACGATCACGCGCGACGCGTCGGGCGCGATGGTCCGCGCCTGGAAGGATGCGCACGGCGTCGACCGCGTGCTCGTCGAAGCGGCGACGCTCGACACCGTCGCGGACGCGCACGAGCGGCACGTGTCGACGATCGCGTTCGTGCAGACCACGATCACGCTGCCGACGACCGCGTCGCTCGGCATCACGGCGGGCGACGTCGGGCACGTCGGCCGCTCGGGCGCCGGCCCCGGCCGCATCTCGTGGATCGCGTTCGTGCGCGGCAACGTGCACGTGCGCGCCGTCTGTCTCGACCCCACCGTCGACCCGCACCCGGACATGGGCGTGATCGCGGCGACGATCGACCGCGCGATCCTCGCGGAGACGCCGCTCGCGCCCGGAGCGAGACCCGCACACCCGACGATCGAGCACCTGACCGCGGCGTCGACCGAGTGTGCGGCCGGCAAGAGTGTCACCCTCGATCTCGCGGCGACCGACGCGCGGCTCGTCGAGTGGAGCGTCGGCGGCGCGGGGCAGGGTTACGTCGAGAGGGATTCGACCGACGGCGCGTGGAAGTTCCACGCGACCGGCGTCGGCAAGGTGGAGGTCGCGGTCGTGGTGTCGTCGCCGCGCGGGACATCCACCGGGGCGAGCGTCGCGATCGACGTCCGCTGATCGCCGCGCGGGCGCCCCGCTGCACGAACGGTTGATCGAGGATCGCGCACGAGATGGCGCTTCGCTCCTTCGTTGTTCTCGCGATGACGCTCCTGCAGGACGTCGCGCCGCCGCGCGAGGTCACGCCGGAGATCGTGCAGCAGAAGCTCGCCGCGGTCGCGACGCTCGAGATCGACGACGCCGCGAAGAAGGACGTCACCGCGACGTTGAACGAGGCGCTCGACCTCCTGCGCCAGGCCGATCAGTGGTCGGAGCAGGCGAAGAAGCTCGATGCCGACGTCGCCGCCGCGCCCGCGGAGCTCGACCGCATCCGCGCCGAGTTGTCGTCGCCGCCGTCGCGACCGTCCGCATCGCCGGTGATCGGATCCGACCTCAAACAGCTCGAGCGCGAGCAGGCGCAGGCGGAGGCCGATCTCGCCGCGGCCCGCAAGCTCGCCGATGACCTCGCCGGCGATCCCGCGCGGAGGCAGGCGCGGCGGCAGGAGCTCACCGACGCGATGGCGAAAGCGCGTGCGGCGCTCGCCGAGTTGATCGCTCGTCCGCCCCCCGGCTCGACGACCGCGCTCGACGACGCGAAGAGCCTCGCCGCCGCCGCGA
>CAZBOK010000119.1:0-11448 GCA_964493525.1 uncultured Phycisphaeraceae bacterium
CCCGACCTGTTCTTCACCGCGGCGCTGCTCGCCGAGTGTCCCGCGCTCCGCGCGCACGCGGCGCGGCTCGTTCGCACCGACTCGCACCTGCAGGACGACGCGGTGCAGGACGCGCTGGTCGCCGCGCTCGACGCGCCGCCGCCGGCGCACGTGTCACTCGCCGCGTGGCTGCACGGCGTGCTGACGAACCGCGTCCGGTTCACGCTGCGCGGGGAGCAGCGCCGCCGCGAGCGCGAGCGGCGCGCGGCCGAATCGCTCGTCGCCTGCGACCCTGCGGAGATGGCGGCGCGCGGCGACCTGCTGCGGCGGATCGATCGCGCGGTCGCGGCGCTCGACCCCGCGACGCGCGCGCTCCTCGCGGCGACGTTCGTCGACGGACTCGGCGCCGCGTCGATCGCGCGCCGACTCGGAGTCCCGGCCGCGACGGTGCGGAGCCGATTGAAGCGCGCGCTCGATCGATTGCGCGCGGACCTCGCGCCGCGGCCGCGCCGCTCGCGCGCGATGCTCGTCCTGCTCGGCCTGCGCCGCGTTCCGACCGCGCGATTCGCCGCCGCCTGCGCCGCGCTCGTGTGCGCGAGCGCCGTCGCCGTCCTCGTCGGACGCTCGGGCGCACCGTCGCCCGCCGTCGAAGTCGCGGCGGGCGCCGCTGCGCTCCGCGGCACGATCGATCCGCCGGGAACGACGCCGGCGAGCGCCGCGATCCGCACCGCGCTGCCCGCCACGAGCACGACTTCGGACGTCGCCGGGAACGCCGGCGCGGGCGATGCGGCGTCGGCGTGGAGCCTGCGCGGCCGCGTCGTTTTCGACGACGCGCGTGCGCCGCTCGCCGGATGGCACGGGACGGTGCGCGCGCGCGCGATCCGCGATGCGTGGTCGCCGGACGACGCCGGCGCGACGGCGACCGGTTCGCTCCGCGCGGACGGCACGTTCGAGATCGACCTCGACGCGCTCCGGCCGCTCGCCGACGACCTGCGCGCGGTCGCGGTGGACGTCGACGATCCGTCGTGCCTCCCGGCGCGCCGCATCCTCTCGACGCGCGACGCATTCGGCGCTCCGCCGCGGGCCGACCTCCGCCTCGAGACCGAGCTGCGGTTGACGCGCGCCGTGCGCGCGCGCGGTCGCGTGACCGACGCCGCCGGCCGGCCGGTCGCCGGCGCGTCCGTCGTGCTGTACCGCATCGATGACGAACCGCGGCGCGCCGTCGCGTCGGCGGAGACGGATGCCTTCGGCGCGTACCTGCTGCGCACGGCGGAGGCCGGGCGACACGAGGTCGTCGCGCGCCCGCGCTCCGCTCCGAGCGCCGCGGACGACGCCGCGCCCGGGCTGCGGCCGCGCGCGATCGCCGTCGATCTCGCGAGCGGCGCGGATCGCATCGTCCCCGACCTCGCGCTCGTCCCCGGCGTCGATCTGTGCGGACGCCTCGTCGACCACAGCGGCGCGCCGATCGCGAACGCGGTGCTGCTCGCGCGACATCCGCAGTCCCCGGAGACGCTCGACGCCGTGGGCGCCGCCGGGTCGGATGCGCGCGATCCGGGCGACCCGATCGGCATTCCGGCACGGACCGATGCCGCGGGCCGGTTCCGCATCCGCGGTCTCGCGATCGGTCGCACGCAGCTCCGGCTCGGCGGACTTGGGCCGGGCGACTTCCTCGCGGCCGACGTCGCCGCTCGACCGATCGCCGAGGTGGACGCGCCGGGCGACGTCGGCGTGGTCACGTCGAACGCGACGCGCGTCGCGATCGCGGTCGCCGGCGGCGGGACGCGCGTCGCGGGCGCGATCCTGCACTCGGTCGACGGCTTGCTGCGCGACTTCGCGACCGACGAAAACGGAAGCGCGCGAATCGTCGCCGCGCCCGGAGTCGTGGTTCGCTTCGAGATCGCGGCCCGCGGCTTCGCGCCGTCCGTGCGAGAAGTGCGCGTCTCCGACGCCGCGGCCGAGCAGGCGATCGAGTTCGACCTCGGCGCGCCGCGCCGTTGGCCGACGGTTTCGCTCGTCCTCGCGGACGGCGGCGGCGTCTCGCGCTGCGCCGTCATCGCGACGCCGCGCTCTCGTCCCGCGATGTCGTGCGTCCACTCCGCGATCGCGGAGGGCGGACGCTTCCGCTTCGAGCTCGCGCCGGACGAATGGGATCTCACCGTGATGCCCGGCGCCGATGCGACCGGCCACGGCGGCGGATTCCGCGCCGAGTCGATCGCGCTCGACCTGCGCTCCGGCGCGGACGTCGAGCTGACGCGCGCGATCCGGCCGGTCGCGCGGCTCGCGCTGCGCGCGCACGACGCAGAGGGCCGCGGCCTCGCGCCGCGCTGCGTCCTGCGCGACGCGCTCGGCGACGTCGTCCCGTGCCGCTTCACGTGCGACGCGGGCGATTGGATGCTGGCCGGACGCGAGCAGTTGTGGACCGAAGGCTTCGCCTCGCCGGACGTCGACCTCGATCCCGGACGCTGCACCGTGGAGCTCACGCTTGCGGGGTATCGCGCCAAGACCGTCGAGTGCCGGCTCGAAGCGCTGCAGTCCGTTTCGCTCGACGTCGAGATGGAAGCGGAGCGCGGCGTGACCGCGTCGCGATCGCAGGACGCCGGCGCTTCGGGAGCGCGCGTCGGCTCGTAAAGTGACGCGCCATGCGCCCCGCATGGATCCTCGCGCTCGCGCTCGTCGCGCCCGCGTGCTCTCCCAAGGACGACTCGGTCTGGTCCGGCACCGTCGACCTCGAAGACGTGCACGTCGGCTCGCTGGTGGGCGGTCGCGTCCTCTCGATCGACGTCAAGGAAGGCGACCGCGTCGCGGCCGGCGCGACGCTCGTGCGGCTCGACCCGCGCGAGTGGAACGCGACTCTCGCCGAAGCGCGCTCGCAGGCGGACGCCGCGAAGAAGCGCCTCGCGCTCCTCGAAGCCGGGACGCGCAAGGAGACGATCGACCAGGCGGAAGCCGAAGCCGAGCGGCAACGCCTGCTCTGGCAGGTGATGGCGCTCGGCAGCCGCACGGAGGAAGTGGAGGAGGCGCGCCATCGGCTCGACGCGGCGCAGGCCGACGCGACGCTCGCGGAGACCGAGTACGAGCGCATCGCGAACCTCGCGCAGACCGACGTCGCGACCGGCCGCGAGCTCGACGTCGCGAAGAACCGGCGCGCGGAATCGAGCGCGACGGTCGCCGCGTTGTCGCAGCGCCTCGCGCTGCTCGAAGCGGGGCTGCGCAAGGAAGAGGTGGCGGCTGCGGAGGCCGCGTACAAGAAGGCGCAGGCGTACGTCGCCGAGCTGCGCGCCGGCTCGCGGCCGGAGGAGATCGCCGCCGCGCGCGCCGATGCCGAAGCGGCCGACGCGCGCGTCGCGTTCGCCGAGTCGAAGATCGCGGAGCTGACGATCGGCGCGCCGTCCGAGTCGATCGTGCAGACGCTCGACCTGCGCCCGGGCGACCTCGTCGGCCCCGGCAGCACCGTCGCGATCCTCCTCCTGCCCGATCGCTGCCGCATGCGCGTGTTCGTGCCGGAGGATCGGCTCGCGCGCGTGTCGGTGGGCCAGCCCGCGCACGTGCGCTTCGACGGGATCGACGCGTCGTTCACGGGGCGCGTGTCGTGGGTGAGCCGCGAGGCGGAGTTCACGCCGCGCAACGTGCAGTCGCGCTCCGAGCGCGTGACGCAGGTGTTCGCGGTGCGCGTGACGATCGAGGGCGACGTCGCGCGGTTGAAGGACGGGCTCTGGGGCGACGTGACGTTCGAATGACCGCCGCGCTCGCCGCCGACTCCGTCGTCAAGCGCTTCGGCGCGTTCGCCGCGCTCGACGGCGTGAGCCTCTCGGTCGAGGCCGGCTCGATCTTCGGACTGCTCGGCCCGAACGGCTCGGGCAAGTCGACCTTGATCCGCGTGTTCTGCGGTTCGCTGCGTCCGACGTCCGGCAGCGTGTCGGTGCTCGGCAAGGACGTCGCGACCGACGTCGAATCGGTGCGCCGCTCGATCGGGTACATGTCGCAGGCGTTCAGCCTGTACCGCGACCTCACCGCCGCCGAGAACCTGCAGTTCTTCGCGCGCGTGTACGGCGTGCAGGACCGCGACCGCCGCATCGCGCAGCTCGTCGAGCGGCTTGCGCTCGGGCCGTACCTCGACCGCCACGCGCAGAACCTCTCCGGCGGCTGGCGCCAGCGGCTCGCGCTCGGTTGCGCGCTCGTGCATCAGCCGCGCGTGCTGTTCCTCGACGAGCCGACCGCCGGCATCGATCCGGTCGCGCGCCGCGAGCTCTGGAACCTGTTGTTCGAGCTCGCCGCCGACGGCACCACGCTGTTCGTCACCACGCACTACATGGACGAGGCGGAGCGCTGCGATCGCGTCGCGTACGTCTACTACGGCAAGCTCCTGGTGCACGGCACGCCCGACGAGCTGAAGGCGCTGGAGGGCGTGACGCCGGCGGGGAACCGGCGTGCGATCGTGCGCGGCTCGAACGCGACGCACGTGCTGCGCGCGCTGCAGGGGCGACGGGGCGTCGTCGAAGCGACGATCTTCGGCGCCGAGGTGCATGTGATGGTGGAGTCCGAGCTCTCGGACGCGGCGCTGATCGCCCACCTCGACGGCGCCGGGCTGCACGGCATCTCCATCGAGCCGGCGACCGCGAACCTCGAGGACGTGTTCGTCACGATGACGCGGAGGAGCCGATGAACCGGAGGAACGGGTTCAGCGGCGGCGGCCTCGGCGCGATCTTCTACAAGGAAGTGCGTCACGTCGCGCGCGACCCGGCGACGTTCGTGCTCGCGCTGTTGATCCCGATCCTGCAGCTCACGATCTTCGGCTACGCGATCGACACCGACGTGCGGCACATCCCGACCATCGTGCTCGACCAGTCGCGCACGGCGTCGAGCCGCGCGTTCGTGCGGGCGCTCGAGAACACCGCGTACTTCGACGTCGTCGCGGAGGCGACCGAGCGGGATGCCGTGCTCGACGCGCTGCGCGCGGGGCGGGCGCACGTCGGCGTCGTGATCGACCGGCGGTTCGCGGAGGCGCCGATCACCGGCGAGCCGCCGCGCGCGCAGATCCTCGTCGACGGCTCCGACCCGGTGGTGTCGTCGCGCGCGCAGAACACGGCGATGCTGCTCGGCGTCGGCGTCGCCGCGACGCCCGCGGTCGACGTGCGGCCGCGCATGCTCTTCAACGAGGAGGGGAAGAGCGCGATGTTCTACGTGCCCGGCCTCGCCGCCGTGATCTTCCAGGTCGTGCTGATGATGCTGACGGCGTTCGCGATCGTGAAGGAGCGCGAGACCGGCACGCTCGAGCAGCTCCTGGTCACGCCGGTATCGCGCGCGGGGCTGATGGCGGGGAAGCTCCTGCCGTTCCTCGTGATCGGCTGCGGCGCGGCGGCGATCGTCTACGTCGCGATGGTCGTCATCTTCCAGGTCCCGATCCGCGGCGACCTCGTCACGCTGACCGCTCTCACGCTCCTCTTCCTGTTCACCTGCCTGTCGCTCGGGCTCGTGATCTCGACGTTCGCGCGGTCGCAACTGCACGCGATGCTGATGTCGTTCGCGATCCTCCTGCCGTCCGTCCTGCTCTCGGGTTTCGCGTTCCCGCGCGAGTCGATGCCGCCGCCGATCCACGCCCTCACCTACGCGCTCCCGACGACCTACTTCGTGAACATCCTGCGCGGCATCGTGCTGCGCGCCGCGACGATCCACGACCTCCTGCCCGACGTCGTCCCGCTCGCCGCGATCGGCGCGATCCTGTTCGCGGTCGGCACCTTCCGGTTCCGCAAGCGCCTCGACTGACGTACGCTTTCGGGCATGCGCTCCATTCCTCTCGCAGTCCCCGCCCTGCTCGCCCTCCTCTTCGCCCCGTCCTCGTGCTCGCGGATGTACTACGGCACGATGGAGAAACTCGGATACGACAAGCGCGAGATCCTCGTGGATCGCGTCGAGGAAGCGCGCGACGACCAGGAAGCGGCGAAGGAGCAGTTCAAGACGACGCTCGAGCGCTTCAAGGAAGTCACCGGCAACAAGATCGAGGGAGAGGACGCCTACAACGCGCTCAACTCCGAATACGAGGAGTGCGAAGACCGCGTGGCGACGGTGAAGAAGCGCATCGCGTCGGTGGAGGACGTCTCGGAGGCGATGTTCGCCGAGTGGGACACCGAGATCGGCGAGATGACGACGGCCGACCTCAAGGCGAAGAGCACCGAGCTGCGCCGCCAGAGCATGCAGCGGTACAACGAGCTGCACTCCGCGATGAAGTCGGCGGAGTCGAAGATGGAGCCGGTGCTCGCGGCGTTCAAGGAGCGCGTGCTCTTCCTCAAGCACAACCTGAACGCGCAGGCGATCGCGTCGCTGCAGGGCACGGTCGTGCAGATCGAGGGCGACGTGAACGGCCTCATCACGCAGATGGAGCAGGCGATCGCGAAGGCGAACGCGTTCATCGACGGGATGCACCAGAGCAGTTGACCGGCCGCCACCTGAAGACGACGACGCGGGCGCGCGAGCGGCTCGCCGCCGCGCTCGGGATCGAGCCGCTCGCGCCCGACGCGCGCGGGCGTCCGCGGCCGATCGGCCCGCACGTCCGCGACGCGATCATCCGCGCGCTCGGCTTCGACGCGTCGAGCGACCGCGCCGCGACGGACGGACTGCGACGTCTCGCTGCGGAGCGCGCGCGCGCGCATCCGCGGGCGCCGAGGCCGGGAGCGTGCGTGTCGGTCGACGCGAAGATCGGCCGCGGGCGCCGCGCGTTCGGTCTGTGGGGCCACCTCTATTCGCTGCGCGCGGCCGGCGACCGCGGCATCGGCGACTTCGCGACCTTGCGCGCCGCGGTCGCGTTCGCGGCGGAGCGCGGCGCCGACTTCGTGGGTCTCAATCCGCTGCATGCGATCCGCGCCACCAACACGGAGTGCTCGCCCTACTCGCCGATCTCGCGGCTCTACCGCTCCGCGATCTACCTCGACGTCGCGGCGATCCCGGAGCTCGACGGCACGCCGCCGCGGCGCGCGATGCGTGCGAGCGGCCCATCGCTGCGCGTCGACTACGACCGCGTGCGGATCGCAAAGGAGGCCGCCGTGCGCGCGGCGTTCGACGTCTTCCGCGCGCGAGACCTCTGCTGCGGGGGCCGCGGCACCGCGCGCGGCCGCGCGTTCGACCGCTACGTCCGCGAGCAGGGCGACGCGCTGCGCGACCACGCGGCGTTCGTCGCGATCGGTCGCGTCCACGGCGGCGACGTGCGGCGCTGGCCCGCCCCGCTGCGAGACGCGCGATCCGCGGCGGTCCGCGAGTTCATCGCGCGCCGCGCGCGCGACGTCGAGCGCGAGCGGTTCGTGCAGTTCGAGCTCGACCGCCAGCTCGGCGCGATCCAGATCGACGCGTGCCGCGCGGGCCTCGCGTTCGGCCTGTACGGCGACCTCGCGATCGGCTCGATCGAGAACGGCAGCGACGTCTGGGCGAACCGGGATCTCTTCGTCACCGGCGTGAGCCTCGGCGCGCCGCCCGATCCGTTCGCGACGGACGGCCAAGTGTGGGACCTGCCGCCGCTGGATCCGGTGCGCTCGGGCGCGACGGGCCACGCGTGGTTCCGTCGCCTGCTCGCGGCGTCGTTCCGGCACGTCGGCCTGTTGCGCATCGATCACGTGATCGGCCTGGTGCGGCAGTGGTGGGTCCCGCAGGGCGCGAGCGGCCGGGACGGCGCGTTCGTGCGGATGCCGGCCGCGGAGCTGTTCGCGTGCGTCGCGGCCGAGAGCCGCGCGGCGGACGCGTGCGTCGTTGGCGAAGACCTCGGCACCGTGCCGCAAGGCCTCGCGGCGCGGATGCGTCGCGCGCGCATGCTGTCGTCGTCGGTGCTCCTGTTCGAGCCCGACGCGCGCCGCTTCCGTCGCGATTCGCTCGCGACCGTGAACACGCACGACCTGCCGCCGCTCGCCGGCTGGCTCGCCGGCGACGACCTCCGCGTGCGCAGGAAGCTCGGGATGATCGGAAGCGACGCCGCGCTGCGCCGCGCGACGCGCGAGCGGGCGTCGCACATCGAAGCGTGGAGCGATCGATTGAGAGCGGAGCGCTTGTTCGACGCGGACGCGACGTCCGACGTCGCTGCCATGATCGACGCCGCGCACCGCCAACTCGCGAAGAGCAAGGCACGGTTGATCGCGCTCGCCTTCGACGACCTCGCACAGGAGACGGAGGCGTTGAACGTGCCGACCGCGACGCCGAAGCGCCACCCTGTCTGGAAGCGGCGCGCGAGGAAGGCGATCCCGGAACTCGCGAGCGATCCGCGCGTGACCAAGTCGCTCGAGACCGTCCGGCGCGCGCGATCCTGAGACGGCCGGCTCCGATCTTCGGGCCCGAGTCTCGGGCCGCGGGCCCGGGAACGGGTCGCGGCCCCGGGCGCGAGAACTCAGGATCGCCGACTCCTCGCGCCCGGGGCCGAGCATCGAACCCGGCTCCCGTGTCGCGAGCCCCGATCCCCGAGTCCGCGCCCGACCGCCTCTCTCGGAGTTCCCTTCACCGTTCGCTCCGCTAGAGTCTCGCGTTTTCTCCCGGTCCCGGAGTTCTCGATGAAGCTCGGCGTCCCCAAGGAGACCGCGCCGCGCGAACAGCGCGTCGCGCTCGTGCCGGAGACGGTCGCGCGCCTCGTCAAGGGTGGGTTCGAGGTCGTGGTCGAATCGGGAGCAGGCACCGCCGCGGCGTTCACCGACGCGGCCTACACCGCCGCCGGCGCGAAGATCGCCGACGCGCGCGCCGTGCTCGGCGATTCCGACGTCGTCCTCAAGGTCGACCCGCCGAGCCTCGAGCAGACGAAGTCGCTGAAGTCGGGCGCCGCGCTGATCTCGTTCCTGCAGGCGTGGAACAGTCCCGACCTCCTCGCCGCACTGAATGCCCGGCAGATCACCGCGTTCTCGATGGAGCAGATCCCGCGCACGACGCGCGCGCAGCCGATGGACGCGCTGTCGAGCCAGGCGACGATCGCCGGGTACAAGGCGGTCCTGCTGGCGACGGAGCACCTCGGCCGCGTGCTGCCGATGCTCGTCACCGCGGCGGGCACGCTGACTCCCGCGCGCTGCCTCGTGCTCGGCGCCGGCGTCGCGGGCTTGATGGCGATCGGCACCGCGAAGCGCCTCGGCGCGATCGTCGAGGGCTTCGACGTGCGCGCCGCCGCGGCCGAGCAGGTCGAATCGATGGGCGCGAAGTTCATCGGCAAGGAGCTGCTCTCGAAGTCGGCCGAAGGCCAGGGCGGCTACGCGAAGGAACTCGCCGCCGATCAAGAGGCGAAGAACCGCGCGCTGATCCAGAAGCACGCGAAGGACGCGCACATCGTCATCAGCGCCGCCGCCATCCCGAAGAAGAAGGCGCCGATCCTCCTGCCCGAGGAAACGGTGCGCGGGATGCAGACCGGCGCGGTGATCGTCGATCTCTCGGCCGAGACCGGCGGCAACTGCGCGCTCACGCGCGCGGGCGAGGTCGTCGACGCGAACGGCGTGACGGTCCTCGGCCCGATCAAGCTCGCGGCGACCGTGCCGACGCACGCGAGCCAGATGTACTCGCGCAACGTGTCGAGCCTGCTCCTGCACCTCGTGAAGGAGATGAAGCTCGCGCTCGACCTGAACGATGAGATCACCGCCGGCACGTGCGTCACGCACGGCGGCAACACGCGGAGCGCTCCATGAGCGGCGAACTCCTGGTTCTCGCATTGGTCATCTTCACGCTGTCGTCGCTGCTCGGCGTGGAAGTGATCCACAAGGTCCCGCCGCAGCTCCACACGCCGCTGATGTCGGGCACGAACGCGATCACCGGCATCGCGGTCGTCGGCGCGATGGTGTCGGCCGGCGCCGGCAGCTCGACGCTCGCGTCCTCGCTCGGCCTGGTCGCGATGGTGCTCGCTTCGATGAACGTCGCGGGCGGGTTCCTCGTCACCGATCGCATGCTGAAGATGTTCGGCGGCAAGCCGAAGGACAACCGCGACAAGGCGCAACACTGATGCAGCGCGCACTTCTCGACCTCGCATACCTGGTCGCGGCGGTCTGCTTCATCTTCGGGTTGAAGCGGATGTCGTCGCCGAAGACGGCGCGCTCCGGCAACGGACTCTCGGCGGTCGGCATGCTGATCGCCGTCGTCGCGACGCTGCTCGAGCACGCGATCATCGAGTACTGGCAGATCATCGCCGGCGGCCTGGTTGGCGGCGCGCTCGGCACCGTGATGGCGCGCCGCGTCCAGATGACGTCGATGCCGCAGCTCGTCGCCGTCCTGCACGGCTTCGGCAGCGCGGCGGCCGGCCTGGTCGCGGCGGCCGAGCTGTTGCGCGAGCTCGCGCGCGGCCACGAGATCCCGCTGATCCAGAACGTCACGATCCAGCTCACCGCGATCCTCTCGACCCTGACCGTCGCCGGCTCGTTCGTCGCCTATGGCAAGCTCGAGGAGAAGATCACCGGCAAGGCGGTGAACTGGCCGATGCGCCACCTCGGCAACGCGGCGCTGTTCCTCGCGCTGCTCGCGATGGCGGGGTTCCTGGTCGCCGATCCGTCGCGCGTGTGGCTGTTCGTGCTGATGAACGCGGGCTCGGCGCTGCTCGGCGTGCTGCTCGTGCTCTCGATCGGCGGCGCCGACATGCCGGTCGTGATCTCGGTGTTGAACTCGTACGCCGGCATCGCGGGCGCCATGGCGGGCTTCGTCATCGGCAACAACGCGCTGATCGTCACCGGTGCGCTGGTCGGCACGTCGGGCATGATCCTCTCGCGGATCATGTGCAAGGCGATGAACCGCTCACTTGCGAACGTGCTGTTCGGATCGTTCGGCGCCACCGCGACCGCCGCGGCGGGCGGCGCCACCGCGAAGGGCACCATCAAGTCGACGTCGGTGGAGGACGCGGCGCTGCTCCTCGCCTACGCGCAGTCCGTCGTCGTCGTGCCGGGTTACGGCCTCGCCGTGGCGCAGGCGCAGCACCAGGTTCGCGAGCTGGCCGAGCTGCTCGAGAAGCGCGGCGTCGAAGTGAAGTACGCGATCCACCCGGTCGCCGGCCGCATGCCGGGCCACATGAACGTGCTGCTCGCCGAGGCGAACGTCCCCTATGAGCAGCTGTGGGAGATGGACAAGATCAACCCGGAGCTGGAGCGCACCGACGTGTCGCTCGTCATCGGCGCGAACGACGTCGTCAACCCGGCGGCGCGCCACGATCAGGCCTCGCCGATCTTCGGCATGCCGATCCTCGACGTCGACAAGTCGAAGCACGTGATCGTGATGAAGCGCGGCATGAACCCCGGCTTCGCGGGCATCGAGAACGAGCTGTTCTATGACAGCAAGACGCAGATGCTCTTCGGCGACGCGAAAGCGTCGCTCACGAAGCTCGTCGAGGAAGTGAAAGCCGTCGAGTAGTCGCGCGCGGCCGTGCCCGGCCGTCAGTTCGGGACGAACTTCCAGTACGCGAGCGTGCCGAGCATCGCGCCGACCAGGCGGTCGCGCTGCGCCGGCGGCTTGTGGCCGTTCAACAGCGCGTGCATGTCGCAGATC
>CAZBOK010000120.1:0-11410 GCA_964493525.1 uncultured Phycisphaeraceae bacterium
CGATCTCGCGCTCGTCCCGGAGATCACGGTGTCCGGCATCGTGCACGATCCGAAGGGCCAACCGGTCGCGAAGGCGCAGGTGAAGGTGACGCCGGTGGATCCGGACGGCGACACGGTCGTGTCGTCCGGCGGCCGCCGCACGATGCGCTTCCGCGCGGCACGCGCGCAGGTCGCGGACGACGGTTCGGGCCCGAAGGTCAGCTTCGGCGACTCGAACGGCAAGTCGGCGACGACGGACGAGCACGGCCGCTACGTCATCCGCGGCCTCTCCGAAGGCAAGTTCACGATCGCCGCGACGCACCCGGAATGGGCGACGTCCGACGTTTCGCAGCTCTCGCTCGAGAAGGGCGAACGCCGCGACGACGTCGATCTCGCGGTGCGCGCGGGCGGCCGACTCGAAGGCGTCGCGTTCGATGCCGACGGCAAGCCGCTCCCCGGCGCGCGCGTCACGCTGAGCGCGATCGAGGACGGCGGGGACACCGAGGGAGGTCTGCCGCTGCCGCCGTTCGACGACTCCGGCACTTCGGCTGTCAGCGACGCGAAGGGTCACTACGAATTCAAGAGCATCCTCCCCGGCGACTACACCGCGGAGCTGCACAACCCGTCGCAGGCGTCGGGCGGCGCGATGATCTTCATGGGTGACGTGGGCGGCAAGGAGCGCGGCACGCGCGTGTCGGTCCACGCCGGCGAGACGACCACGCAGGATCTCTCGCTGCCGCCGACCGGCGCGATCGCGGGCAGCGTCACCGAGGCCGGCCGCGCGCTGCCCGGCGTTCCGGTGGCGTTGAAGCCGGACGGCGAGATGTCGTTCTTCCCCGCCGCGACCGGGACGACGAACGAGCGCGGCGACTTCGAGCTCGCGGGCGTCGAGCCCGGCAAGTACGTCCTCGAAGCGACGCCGAAGGGCGCCGCGCGCCCGTTCCGTCGCGACGTGGAGATCCGCGCGCGCGCGACGGAGCACGAGAACATCGCGATGCCGACCGGCGTGCTCCGCGGCCGCGTCACGGACCAGGACTCCCACAAGGGCGTCGCCGAGGTCGTGATCGACGTCGAGCCCGCTCAGAAGGACGACGACCAGAAGAAGCAGCCGCGCGAGCAGCGCTCCGTCGCGATGGTGATGATCGCGAACAACGGCGACGGCGGCGGCGCGACGACGATGCGCTTCGGCAACCAGTCCGAGCAGGTGACGACCGACAAGGACGGCAACTTCGAGGTCCGCTTCCTCGAGCCGGGCGACTACACCGTCACGATCCGCGGCGGCGGCGTGATCCAGCAGACCAAGGATCGCGTGCGCGTGTTCGAGGGCAAGGAATCGCCGAACCTCGACTTCGACGCCGCGCGCGGCTCGATCCTCAAGGTGAAGGCGGTGCCGCCGACGGGCAAGGAGCTGCAGTTCGTCCACGTCTCGCTGACGAGCGACGCCGACCCGGGCAACACCGAGGACCGCGGCGAGGTCGGCGCGGCGCCGGTCGAGTTCACGGGACTGAAGCCGGGCACCTACACGGTGCACGTCGACAGCACCGGCATGAGCGGCGAGATCACGGTCGACGTGAAGTCGGGCGACGATCGGACGGTCGACGTCCCGATCCGCTGATCGCGTCCGGCGCGCGCTTGTCTACAGTCTCGGGCGATGCCCGAGTCCGCAGGAACCACCGAGCGAGCGCGCCCCGGGCGATGGACGCCGATCCCGGCGCTCAATCGACTGCTCGCGCTGGCGCGGCCGACGAAGCGGCCGTCCGTGTTCGTCGTCTCGTTCCCGCGCAGCGGCTCGACCTGGGTCGGCGCCGTGCTCGGCAAGGCGAGGAACGCGCTCTACCTGCGCGAGCCGATGACGCAGGGCGACGCCGAGCGCGATTTCAAACCGGTGTTCGAACTCGACCGCGGCAACCCGCCGAAGTCGTGGGCGAGCGCAGCAGGCGCCGCGTTCACCGGCGCTCCGGTCTTCCACGACGGCATCGCGCGCTTCCCGAGCCAGTGGAAGCTCGGCGAGCGCAGGCGCCGGCGCATCGTCGTGAAGGAAGTGAACCCGTTCGCGATCCGCTGGGTGTGGGAGCGTTGGAAGCCGCGCATCGTGTTCCTGGTGCGCCACCCGGTCGCCGTCACGGCGTCGTTCGTGAAGCGCGGCTGGGGCGGGTCGTTCGACACGCCGGCGGCGTGGCGCGACCACGCGGCGCTGCAGGCGCGCGCGCAGCGCGCGGCGCTCGACGTCTTCCAGTACCAGAGCAACGTCGAGCGACGCATCGTCGTGTACGAGGAGCTGTGCGCCGACCCGCTCGGCGAGTTCAAGAAGCTCTGCGAGTTCACCGACCTCGCGTTCGACGCGGAGCTCGAGGCCTACATCCGCGAGCACGACGCGGAGAAGGAAGGCGAGCGAGACCGGCCGTTCTCGATCTACCGCGACAGCAAGGCGATGATCGCGAGCTGGAAGAGCGCGGCGAAACCCGAGGAGATCGCGGCCGCACGCGAGGGATACGCGAGCGTGAGCTTGCCCTTCTATCGGACCGACGCCGACTGGTAGGCCGCGCGCACCGCGCCCGTCACTCGGCCGCGAACTCGTAGACCAGGAACACCGCCGGCTCGCGCTCCACGTTCGCGAGGATCTCTTTGATCGCGTCCTCGTTGCGTCCGTCCGCGGCGCGCACGAGCCGCGCGGCGAGGTCGCTCGGCAGCTTGCCCTGGAGCGGGCGCAGCTCGGTCGCGGTCGCGCGCGCCAGCTCGAACAGGCTCCCCTTCTTCGCGTTCGCGTTCGCCTTCTCGACGATCTTCACCGCCTTCTGCCAATCCTGCGCGGACGGCGACGACGCGAGCCGCGCGAGCGCCGCCTTCGCTTTCGATTCCGGCGGCTTGCCGATGATGTCGGCCCACTCGAGCAGGATCTTGCCCGCCGGCTCGTACCCGCGCTGCGCGAGGGACGCGGCGGTCGCCTCGCCCGACGCGAGCGCCGACTCGAGCGCGCGCAGCCAACGCTGCGCGACCGCGACGATCTCGACCTTCTGCGCCGGCAGCTCGCGCGCCTTGTCGAGCAGCGGGAACGCGGTCTTCAGGTCGCCGCGCCCGAGCGCCTCGGCGCCGGTCGCTTCCCACGCGCGCCGCCAGCGGCCGAGATCGTGCAGGTTGCGGCGCTTCACCAGCTCCGCGATCGGATCGTCGGCGAACGTGTCCATCCCCGGCTTCCAGCCCTTCGAGGACTCGATGCCCGGGTCGCCTTCCCAGAACACCTTGCCGTCGACGTCGAGCAGGATCACGCGCGGCATCTTGAAGCGCGCGATCGAGTAGACCTCGAAGCTCGCGCCGCCGCCGGCGCGGCCCGGGTCCTTCCAGTCGATCCCGACCGAGCCGGGCATCGGGTGCTTCTGCAGGTAGGCCGTGAGCGCGTCCGGGTCGCTGTCGAACTGCGCGATCTCGATCACGTCGAGGCCCACGTCCGAGTACCGCTTCGCGACGTCCGAGAGCCACGCGTCGATCGGGATGACGTCGTTCTGCGGCATCGACCAGAACACGAGGAGCTGCGGAACGGGGCCGCGCTCGTCCCACGCGGCGCGGTTCCCCTGCACCCACGTCTTCACCTGCGGGAACGGCGGGACCTTGTCCTTCCAACTGCCGCCGATCGCGCCGCCGCCCGACTCCTTCTCGAGCTTCTCGAACTTGATCGCGCGTTCGATCGCCGCGCCCGGATCGCGCGGATTGCGCGCGAGGTAGCGGACGTTGCGGAACTTCGCGGAGCCGGGACCCATGACGAGGCCGAAGCTGCCGCGCAGGACGTCGGCGCTCTCGAAGTCGTGGCGCAGGGTGAACTGTCCATCGACCCAGAGATCGATGAGTCCGCCCGTGATGTCGAACCGCAGCTTGTGCCAGCCGCGCTGCTTGCCGATGCCGATGTGCACCCACATCTTGCTCGCGTTCGCGCCATAGATCGTGGAGATCTGCACTTCGGGATCGCGCTCGACCTGCTTCTTCGCGGGGTCCGCCTCGCGACCGCCGAACAACATGATCGCGTGGAAGTTCGAGCCGCCCTTCTTCCCGAACGCGAGGCCGCAGAACGAGCACTCGCCCTTCTCCGCGAGCACCTCGGCTTCCATCGAGAAGTCGCCGGACGTGATCTTGTCGAAGCCGAGGAACTGGAAGTTGAAGTCGTCTTCCTTGTACTGGCCGAACGTGGCCCACAGCTCGCCGCCGTACGGCTGCCACACCTTCGGATCGGCGTGGCTCCAGCCGTCGAGGTTCTGCTCGTTGTAGGCGAGCTGCCAGAGCTGGATCGACTTCTTGCTCTCGCGCGCGGCCTTCTCGAACGCGGAGAACATGCCGGGCACCGAGAGATCGCTGCCGAGATGCGAGCTGACCTCCATCGCCATCATGTACAGCTTCGCGTCCATGTACTTCTGCACGATCGCCGTCGCCTTCTTCCAGAGGTCGCGGTGGATCGCGTCGAGCGTCTCGCGCTTCGGATCGAATCGCGCGAGCTGCGCCTCGAGCTGATCGACCCGCTTCTCGTCGACGTTGTCGCCCGCCTCGGCGACGCGCAGCGCTTGCAGGACGAGCTTCGCGGCGCGGTCGGTGTCGTGCGCATGCTCGGCGAGGTGGTCGGCGAACTCGGAGAGCAGGTCGATGTCGTTCGGCGTCGCGATCGCGCCCTTCTCGAAGTGCTCCGTCGCGACTTCCCATTCGCCGCGCTTCCGCGCATAGCGTGCCCACTGCAGGTAGGGCCGCTCGGCCTTCAACCTGCCCGACTGCTCGTCGGCGAGCTGCACCATCCACTGGAACCAGACGTCGTTCAGCTCGTCGACCGTCTTCACGAGCTTGATGCGCTCGCTCGAGGGAAGTCCGGGGCTCGGCCGCTGCGGGTTGTCGAGGACGACCTTCTCGAAGTTCTCGACCGCGCCTTCGCCGGAGCGACCGGACGACGCGTCGATGAACTCCATGAACGCCTTGCGATAGATGAACCGGCCGTCGGCGGGGTCCTGATAGTTGTAGAGGAAGTACACGACGCCCCACGTCGGCGCATACCAGGGCGGCCCCCACGCATACTTGTTCTCGAGCACGATGCGGAAGGTCGGCGCGGTGTCCGGCTCCTGGCTCGCGTTCGAGTCGCTGATGCCGTCGTGCGAGTCCTTCATCCACCCCTTGTTCATCCGCTGCACCAGCGGGAACAGGCGGTGGTTCGCCGGCATGTTCATCTGCACGGTGCCGTTCGAGAGCATCCGGCAGCCTTCGAAGAACGACGCGAGGCCTTCGTTCAGCCAGCCGGCGGCCGACGTCGCGAGCGACACGAACTGGTGTGCGGCTTCGTGGAAGAGGGTGGTGACCGTCTCCTCGTACCCGCCGTCGCCGATGTAGGTCTCCACCGCGCTCCCGGTGAACTGACCGCCCGACCACTCGACGGGCGACTGCCCGAGCTTCAGGTACTCGGCGCGGTTCTTGAAGATGTGCAGCTCGATGCGGCCGACCGCGCGGTCCTTGCCCTTCTCGCCCCAGAAGAACTGGCGATAGAAGGCGTTCATCTGCTCCATCGCCTCCGCGGAGCGCACGAGCACCTCGTACCCCGCGTCGGTCGTCGTGATGTAGTGGTCGCGCTCGAGCTTCGCGCGCTCCTTCCACTCCTTGTGCTTCTCGTCGTGGTCGCGGATCCAGGCGTCGGAGACGTCGGCGAGCAGGTCCTTCGGCTTCGCGGTCTCGGCGAGCGTCGGGTCGGGCGACGCGGAGATGCGCTCGATGGCCGCCTGCGCGGTCTCGCGCTCCGGGTCGAGCGCGAGGACTTCCTGCAGCACGCGGATCGCCGAGTGAGGGCGCTTCTCCTTCTCGTACTGCTCGGCGATCGGCTCGAGCTTGTCGATGAATCCTTCGCGCAGCTTGAAGAGGTCGGACGCGACGGGGTCGAGCGCTTCGAGCTTGGTGCGGATCGCGTCGATCTGCTTCTTGTTGCCCTTCTGCGCGACGAGGAGCGCGAGCTCCTTGTGCAGGGCGAACACCTGCTCGTCCTTGTCGCCGACGCCCTCGCCCCACTGCGCGCGCAGCTCCCATGCTTCGGGTGACTTCGGGTCGCGCTCCAGCGCGCGCTGGATCACGATCGCCGCGTCGTCCCACCGCTGCTTCGCGACGGCGTCGCGGCCGGCGAGCAGCGACGCTTCGAAGATGGAGTTCGGCTGGTCCTTGCTCGCCGCGCCCGGCGCGCCGCCCGGGCCGGCGAGGATGCCGGAGCCGAAGACGACGAACGCCGCGGACGCCGCGAGCGCGAAGAGGGAGGTCGAGGTGGAGGTTCGCATCCGCGCTGCAGATCCCGAAACGGAGCGAACGGTTATAGCGGAGTCGGGATCGAGTAACGTTGCCCGCCGCGCCGCAACGGACCGCGCCCCGCGGCTTCGGGAGCAACGAAATGGAACGACGACCGCTCATCGACCGGCTCGAGAAGACCCGCGACCGTTTCGCGACGCTCGCGGCGCGCGCGGAGAGCAATTCGGAGTGCTCCTATGCGCCCGGCAAGTGGACCGCGCGCCAGATCCTCGCGCACCTCGCCGATTGCGAGTTCATCAACCTGTGGCGCTTCTGCCGCGCGGCGGCGGAGCCGGGCAGCACGGTGCTGTCGTTCGAGGAGAACCAGTGGGCCGCGCGGCTCGATTACGCGAAGCGACCGATCGCCGTGTCGCGCGACCTCTTCCTCGGCGCGCGCGGCGACCTGATCCACCACGCCAAGACTCTCGGCGAGGCGGAGCTCGGCTCCTGCTGCGTGCATCCTGAGAAGGGGCAGATGTCGGGGTTCGACTGGCTCGCGCTCGCGAGCGACCACCTCGACCACCATCTGGGACAGGTGGAAGCGGCGCTCGAAAAGCGCCCGTGGCAGCCTGCCCCGGTCAAGGATGCGTGGAAGTTCGGAGCCGCGCCGAAACCGAAGTGATCGGTCCCGGCGCGGCGGCGCGGACGATCAACCCTTCTTCTTCGCTTCCAACTCGGTCGCGAACGCTTGGGCCTCGCGGCCGGCGGCGTTGTCGCTGTTCGACTTCGCGAGCTTCTGCGCCTGCTTCAACAGCTCGTCGATGTCCTTCGCGCTGCTGATCGGCTCGTCGCGCAGCTTGCGCACCTTCTGCTGCGCCTTGATCACGAGCCCGGCTTTCGCATCCTTCGCGATCGCGTCGAGCAGCGCGCTCGCCTCCTTCTCGGCGTCGAGACCCGCGCACTCCTTCTTCACGCGCGTCGCGGTGTCCTGAGCGGAGAGGAAGTCGCCGGCCTCGTTCGCCGACTTCATCGAAGCGACTCGGCCGTCGACGAGCGCCTGGATCGTGTCCTTCAACGTCGCTTGATCGCCCTGCAGCTTGGCGGCCTCGGCGATCGCAGCGGCGAACTGGTGCTTCTGCAGCGCGGCGCGGGTCGCGCCCGCTTCCTTCGGCCAGTCCCACATCGGCGACTTGAGAGAGCCCTTCATCGCCGCCTCGATCGTCTCTTCCTTCAGCTCGCCGGGATGACCGTCCCAGACGATCTTGCCGGTCGCATCGAGGAGGATCGAATGCGGGATGCCCGCGACTCCCATCGCACGCTGGAACTTGCCGCCCTTGTCGTAGGCGTACCCATACTTCACGCCCTTCTCCGTGATCCACTTCTCGGTGGGCGCCTTTCCCTCGAGCGTG
The DNA here is from genome assembly GCA_964493525.1 of uncultured Phycisphaeraceae bacterium. GTDB lineage: Bacteria > Planctomycetota > B15-G4 > B15-G4 > JADJEK01 > CAZBOK01. The sequence goes on from CAZBOK010000120.1 coordinate 7,617, forward strand.
ACGCCCAGCACGGTGAGCCCCTCGGGCTCGTACTTCTCGGCCAACTCGTTGAGGTGCGGCACCGCCGCACCGCAGGGGCCTCACCAGAACGCGAAGAACTCGATGAGCACCGCGCGGCCGGCGAGGTCGTCGAACGACTTCGCCTTGGTCTGCGCGAAGCCCTCGAGCTTCACGTCGGTGAGGTACGTTCCGACGGCGGCCGCTTCGGCCGACACGGCGGAGAAGAGCGCGCTCGCGATCACGAGCGGCGCGACGCGGGACAGCTGCATCGATCACCTCCGGTCAGTAGTTCGGAAAACTCTGAGCACAAGCTACAGCGCGATCACGCGCGGGACGTTCGCGGTCTTGCGGTAGACGGCGATGACCTCCTCGCTCGTCGTGAACACCGTCTCCGTCGTCACGCTCACCCACTTGCCGCCCGACGACTCGCGCAGCTCCGGGCGCATCCCGTCGAGGATCGCGAGCAGGTGATTCAACTGGTCCTTCGGCACGATGAACTTGAACAGCCACGCGGCCGGCCATTCCATTTGGGAGTCGAGCACCGACTTGAAGCGATCGAAGTCGGGAGTCGGCGTCGGGCGATCGGCCATGGCGAAGAGAATACTCGGCGCGCGCTCGAGGACCGGTGTCGTTGCCCGTGCCGGGGTCGACCTCACGTCCGCGGAACCGAGGCGGCGCGCGGCGACCCGTTAAGATCCCCGCGATGATCGCGTCATCTCTCCTCCTCTGCGTCGCGCTCGCTTCGGACGTGTCGTCCGCCGATCTCGCGCCCGCGCCGCTCGCGAAGGTCGGCGTGATCGGCGCGTCGATGACCGACGGGCTGCTCCTGCCGCTCGAGCTCGACTGCATGGTGACGATCGAGGACGTCGTGAAGGCGGCGTGCGTCGACCCGAAGCTCGGGACCGCGCGCGCGTCGTCGTCGCTCCTCTTCCGCGATCCGCGGTACTACGGCAAGGGCGAGGTCGACCGGATCGTCGCCGCGCGGCCGACGCTCGTGATCGCCGTCGACTTCCTGTTCTGGTACGGGTACGGCGACACGTGGAACGAAGGTGAAGGACGCATCGCGGGGCTCGACGAAGGGCTCGAGCAGATCGCGCGCTTCGACTGCCCGGTGATCGTCGGCGACTTCCCGGACATGCACGTCGCGGCGGTGAAGGGCGTCAGCATCACCGGCGGGCCGATCATCCACCTGCGCCAGATCCCCGACGTCGCGACGATCGCCAAGCTGAACGAACACCTGCGCGCGTGGACGAAGGACCACCCGAACGTGCACGTCGTCCCGCTCGGCGACCTCGTCACGCAGATCCGCGAAGGACGCGAGATGCGCCTGCGCGGCAACGTGTGGCCGGCCGGCAGCGCGGAGACGCTGCTCGACCGCGACCTCCTGCACCCGACGCTCGACGGCACGATCGCCGTCGTCCTGCACGCGCTCGACCTCCTGGTGCGCGAGGATCCGCGGTTCGCCCCCGAATCGTTCGAGTGGGACCGCGCGAAGATCCGCGAGCGCGTGCTCGAGACGAAGCGCCCGGAGCGCGAAGCGCGTCTCGAGATGAAGAAGCGACGCGCGAGCGGCGCCGGCACTGCCGCCGGTCATCGCTGACAGTTCGGGCACCAGTACGTCGAGCGCTGTCCCGTCCGCGTCGCGCGCACGCGCGTCCCGCACCTCCCGCACGGCTCGCCCGCGCGGTCGTACACCGCGCGCTGCGCGTAGAAGTACCCCGGTTCCCCGACCTCGTTGGTGAAGTCACGCAGCGTGGTGCCGCCGGCCGCGATCGCGTCGCCGAGCACGCCGCGGATCGACGCCGCGAGCCGATCGCACTCGCTTGCGCTCACGCGTCCCGCGCGCCGGCTCGGCCGGATGCCGGCGCGATGCAGCGACTCGCTCGCGTAGATGTTGCCGACGCCGACCACGATCTCGCCGTCCATGATGAAGCTCTTCACCGCGACGGCGCGGCCGCGCGAGCGCTCGAACAACCACGCGCCCGAGAAGCGGTCGGACAACGGCTCGGGGCCGAGGTGCGCGAGCAGCGGGAGCGCGTGCGGATCGCCGTCGGTCCACAGCACGGCGCCGAAGCGGCGCGGGTCGCGCAGGCGCAGCGCGCGTCCGCCGGCGAGCACGAGGTCGAAGTGCTCGTGCGGCGCGGGCGGCAGGTCGTCCGCGACGACGCGCAGCGAACCGGACATCCCGAGATGGACGATCAGCGTGCCGCGCTCGGCGCGCAAGAGCAGGTACTTCGCGCGCCGCTCCGCCGCGACGATGCGCTGGCCGGGGAGATCGCGATCGAGCGCGCGCGGCACCGGCCAACGCAGTCGGCGTTGACGGACGACGACGCCCCGCACGCGGCGCCCGACGACGAGCGGCGCGACGCCGCGCAAGGTCGTCTCGACTTCCGGCAGCTCCGGCATCGCTCACGCCCCCGCGCGCCACGGTCGGCCGAGGCGCCAGATGCCCGCCGCGATCGCGACGTTCACGAGCGTCACGCCGATCATCTTCACGCGGAACGACGTCTTCACCGTCTTGTGGCGGAACAGCGACATCGAGAGCCACGCCCCCGGAGACGCGAGCGGCGCGGCGAACAGGAGCAGCCACGCCTCCGGCACGCGTCGCGCGCCGATCCGTGCGAGTCGCTTGTCGATCGCGATCGCGAGGAACGCGACGGCGTTCGTGATCGCGAGGACGATCGCGAGGGTCACTGCGGCGGGCCGCCGCGCAAGCGCTCTTCGAAGAGGCGCGCGGCGATCTCGACGAAGTCGTGCTCGGTGACGATGCCGACCAGGTGACCGTCACGCGTGACGGGCAGGCAGCTCACCTTGTTCTTGCGCATCAGCGCGATCGCGTCGAGCACGCTCGTCTCGGGCGACACCGAGAGCGGGTTCGGCTTCATGATCTCGCGCACCGCGACCTTCCCGGGGACCGCGCCGCCGCCGCGACCGACCAGGCGCAGCAGCGAGCGGTGCGAGACCAGGCCGACGAGGTTCCCGTCGCCGTCCTCCACCGGCACGTGGCGGATGTGCTCCCACTCCATGACGCTGGCCGCGAGGTCGACGAGATCTTCCGGATGCACGGTGAACACGTCGGTCGTCATCACCTGACCGACCGTCTGGTAGTTCGCGTGCCAGTCTTCGTCCCGGTCGAGCGTCGCGAGCGGCCATTCATGCACCGGCGTGCCGCTCCACTGCACGCGCTGCAGCGTCTTCACGATCGCGCGCGCGCGCTCGTCCGCCTTCGCGTTCGTCGTGCGCGACATCTCGTCGAGTGAGTCGAGCATCCACTGCGCGCCGGTGCGGCCGACACGCACTCGGCCTTCGATGACGCCGAGGTAGCGGTCGATCTCGCCCTGGTCGATGTTGCGCGACTTCAGCCCTTCGCGCGCCTGCGGCAGCAACCGCTGCAGGATCAACTCGTCCGCCGGCCACTCCTCGCCCTTGATCCAGTTGAACTTCGCCTTCAATCCCATGCGCGCGGCCGCGATGAAGTTCGCCTTCGCGTCGTCGAACTTCATCACCTGCTTGATGTCGGTGTGCTCCTCCGAGAGCGCGCACATCAGCCCGAAGAAGAACGCGGCGTTCGCGATCTCGTCGAGCACCGACGGCCCGGCCGGCAGCGCGCGAACCTCGATGCGCAGGTGGGCCTTGCCCTCGTGCACTCCGTAGCAGGCGCGGTTCCACCGATAGACCGTTCCGTTGTGGAGGCGCAGCGCGGGGAGGCTCGGGATGCCGCCCTTGTCGAGGATCGTCGTCGACGGCTCGCCGACGTCGGTGGTAATGACGAGGCGGAAGCGCGCCACGTCCTC
>CAZBOK010000121.1:0-11314 GCA_964493525.1 uncultured Phycisphaeraceae bacterium
CGGCGGCGACCGACGAGTCGACGCCGCCGCTCGCGTACAGTCCGATCGGGGCGTCGGCGATCAGCTGCATTTCGACGCTGCGATGCAGCGCCGCGTCGACCCGGTCGACGAGCGCCGAGTCCGGCAGAGCGGCGAGTTCCGCGCCCAACGCCGGGTCCCAGAGATCGAGCGGCGACCGGTATCGCGCGACGGCCGCGGATTCACCGCGCGCGACTGTGAGCAGCGAGCCCGGCGGAAGCGTGCGGACCCCGCGCAGGAACGATCCGCGCGTCGTCGGCCCCTTGAAGCCGTGGAACGCCTGCAAGTAGGCGCAGATCTCCGGCACATCGGGCTCGAACTCGATCCACGGGCGGAACGCCATGACCTCGGACGCGAACGAGAACGCATCCGTCGTCTCGTGGTAGTGGAGCGGCTTGATCCCGAACGGATCGCGCGCGAGGACGAGCGACTGGCGATCGACGTCGAAGAACGCGAACGCGAACATCCCCTCGAGCCGCGGCAGCGTCTCCGCGACGCCACGGCGCGCGAACGATTCGAGGAGCACCTCCGTGTCGCTCGTCGTGCGGAACGCGACCCCGTCGTCCTCGAGCTCGCGACGCAGCTCGCGGTGGTTGTAGATCTCTCCGTTGAAGACGATGCAGTGGCGCCGCGAGGAGTCCCACATCGGCTGATTGCTGCGCGCGTTCAAGTCGACGAGCGCGAGCCGCGTGTGCACGAGGCCGATTCCGGGCCCGACGTGGGCGCCGGAGTCGTCGGGCCCTCGGTGGCGCAGCAGGCGTGCGGACTCTTCGAGCCTCTCGCGCGCCGGCGGGCGCAGATCGCGGTGACTCAGTGTCCCGAAGATGCCGCACATCGCGCGCTCCGACCGATGCGGTCCGCGCGCGCACCGTCGCGATGAACGCGATCGGCGCGGGCGCGCATGAGGTGGAACAGGAGCAAGTCGCAGAACCGCGAGTCACCGAGCGGGCGATCGTCGGCGATCTGATGGATGTCGACGTCGGGCGCGGCGTTGCCCTCGACGAGGACCGGCCCGCTCGGCGTGATCGCGACGTCCCAGCCGACGATCACGACTCCCGGAAACGCCGCGTGCGCGCGGCGCACGAGATCGAGCGCGCGATCCCACTGCGGGATCGCCCGGCCGGCGATCCGTTCGCCCGTCGCCGGATGGATGGCGTGTCGCGGCGAGAACGGCTCGAGCGCGGTCGCGCTCCCGAGGGTCCCCGTGCGGAGATCGATTGGCGCGGCGATCCCGCCGGCGTGGAAGTTGTCGACCACTTTCACCCCGACCGCCATCCGGAACGCGCCGGCGACCGGCGTCGGCTCGCCGCGCTCGTCTCGGATCGTCAGGATCCGCGCCGTTGACAGCGCGACCGGCGACAGCCCGGAGATGTCCGCGTGATTGACGAGTCGCTCCTGAACGAGAACGCGGCGGCGCCGCGACCAGCGCGAGAGCCGTGCGAGCAGGTCTTCGCCGCCGATCGTCCGAGTGCGGCCGTGCCGGCGGAACCGGCCGCCGCCCACGGCGATGAACAGGACCGCGCCGGCGCCGCCCCGACCGCGGCTCGGCTTGATGAACAAGTCGGCGTCCGGAAGCGTCGTCCGCTCGAGCCATTCGATCTGCGATCGACGCGCCTGCAGCACGTGCACCGGCGTCGGCAGTGCGCACGCGCGACAGCGCTCCCAGAACCGCCGCTTGTCCGACAGACCACGATTGGCGCGCGCGCGGCGCAGGATCCCATACGCGCCTCCGCACTTCGTCTCGTGGCGTTGGACGTAGCGATCGACCTGCTCGCGTCGCCTCTCGTCCCAGAATCCGAATCGCCAATACACGCGCGGCGGCACCGCGTGCGCCCACGCCAACGCCAACTGCTCGAGCAACGCCCGCGACCCGGACTTGCCGACCGACGCGCTCAGTCGTCGAGCATGCCGACGCGTGAGAGCGATCGCCTGCGCCGTCGAGACGACGGGCCAAGCGACGAGGCGCAGCAGGAGGATCGTGCGCTTCTTCAGCCGCCGGTTCGCTCGCCAGACGCCGCTCGCGACGTCGGAGTGGAATCTCTCCGCGACCGACAGCGGCTCGCGCGTGGCGCTGAAGCGCCAGCAATACGGCGGATACTCGCTGCGACGCATCACGGCATGACCTCCGCGTCGCGCGCGAGATTCGATGGTCGATCGGCTCGCACGCGGAGCCCGAGTTCTCGGGTGCGTGCGTGACGCGCGCGTGAGTCACGCGCGTCGAGCGACCGGAAACTTCGAGAATCCGTTCGCTCATGAAGCCGCGATGAGATCGCGGAGCGCGCGCGTGCGTCGATCGGTGGCGCGAAGCGCCGACTGCATCACTCGATCGCGAGCCGCTTCGTCTTCGCGAGCGCGCGCGGAGTCGTCCCGTCCTTCGCTTTCTTGTCGACGTCGCCGCCCGCTTTCACGGCCGCCGCGAGCATCCGCGCGTTGCCGCGCGAAGCCGCCTGGTGCACCGCCGTCCAACCGCGGTCGTCGACGAGGTTCGGGTTCGCGCCGCGCTCGAGGAGCCACAGCGCCGGCTTCACCTGTCCCCAGCGCACGAGTTGATTGAGGAGCGGCTTGCCTTCGTGGCTCGATCGATCGACGTTCGCGCCGTGCGCGATGCACAGCTCGGCGAAGCGCGTGAACTCGTCGCCGGTGTTCCACAACGCCGCGGGCAGGATCGCCGTCGCATCGGCGCCGCGCTCGAGGAGGAGTTCCGCGAGCTCGAAGTGCTTTGCCGAGATCGCGAACGAGCCCGGGTCGACGTCATGGCTCCAGGACCGAGCGAGCGCGTTCGGATCGGCGCCCGCATCGAGGAGGAGCGCCGCGATCTCGCGGAGCGCGCGGCCCGTCTTCGCGTCGCGATGGAGGCGCGAGACGCATGCGTAGTGGAGTGCGGTGAGCGACGACGCGTCCTTCGCGCGCGCGAGCGATGGATCCTTCGCGAGCGCCGACCTCACCGCGGGCAGGCGGCCGAGCGCGGCGGCCGCGAAGCAGTCGACGGGCGTCTCGCGCTCGATGAGCAGGTCGACGATCGCGCGCTCCCCGGATGCGCACGCGACCTGCAGCGCCGGCATCGCCGGCCAGGCGCCGCGCTGCAGCGGATCGGCGCCGAGGTCGAGCAACACCGCCACGCACGCGAGCTTCTCCTTCGCGCCCGTCGGTCCGTCGTGGTGCGGCGTCTCCTGGATCGCGGCGTGCAGCGGCCGGTAGTTGCGGATGCACGCGTTCGGATCGGCGCCCGATTTCACGAGCGCTCGCAGCGCGACGACGTCGTGGACGCGCGCCGCATCGACGACGACGCCGGCCTTCGCGGCGATCTGCGGCGCCTTCGCGAGGATCGCGAGGAAGACGTCGGTCCGCCGCGCACGCAGCGCCGCGATGGCGAGCTTCGAGGCGTCGGGCATCAGTCGGCTGTGAGGTGGTCGCACGGCATCGGCGTGCGGGGAATCCTGGGAGCGGCGGGATTCGTCGTCAATGGGCGGCGGGACGTGCGGTCGGGAGGGGACGACTCCACATCGGGACGGGGGATGCGGGTGCGACGCAGGTCTGCGCGCCCGGTTGGGCGAGCGCGCAGACCTGCTCGGTGTTGGGCAGGACGGCCCGGCGCGTTTTCGGTGGCGTCACTTGCTGAGGGAGGGATCTGTGCCTGAATCAAAGTTGCGGCGGCGGGAGGTGCAGAGGGAGTTCTGCTTTGGGCGTGGCGGTCGACGGGTCGGAGCGGGGAGGAAGAGGTCGAAGCGACGGATGGGCTTCGTCGCGCATCGGGCGCGGCCGGTGTTGAAGGCTCGTCATCCGGTGCATGTGACGGTGCGACTCGTGGCCGGGGTGCCGTCGATGCGGATGCCACGCGCGTTCGCCGCGTTGCGCGCGGCGATCGTCGCGGGACGCGAGCGCTTCGGGTTTCGGTTGGTGCACTTCTCAGTGCAGAGCAATCACCTGCACTGGATCGTCGAGGCGGAGGATGCGCGGTCGTTGTCGCGGGGAGTGCAGGGGCTCTTGGTTCGAATCGCGCGCGCGTTGAACAAGGCGTGGCGGCGACGCGGGGAAGTGTTCGGCGATCGATACCACGCGCACGCGCTCACGACGCCGCGGGAGACTCGGAACGCGCTCACCTACGTGCTGCGCAACGCGCATCACCACGGCGTGCGGTTGCCGCCGCGATCGTCGGGGATCGATCCGTTCGCGTCACGCGCCGCCGCGCCGGTCGCGGCGGCGCGGACCTGGCTGCTCGCGACGGCTCAGTGCGTCTCGGCGGTCCCGGGCGGCAGGCGCGGGAGCGGCGCGTCCATCTCGGCCAGGGTGTAGGCCATCACGGCCATCATCGCGGAGCACTTCGCGAGCTCCTGCGGATCGACCTTGTCGAGCGTGTCGGCGGGAGTGTGGTGGTAGCGGAAGTACTTCGTCGAATCGTTTTTCAGGCCGATCATCGGGACGCCGGACTTGCTCATCGGACCGATGTCGGCGCCGCCGCCTTTCTCGGTCAACGCGCCGCAGCCGAGCGGCGCGAGCACGCGTCCCACCACCGCGAGCTGCGCGAGGCCGCCGGCGCCGGCGGTGATGCCGAAACCCTCCGGATCGAACGAACCGCCGTCCATCTCGACGGCCGCGACGTGGCGATCGAGCGTGCTCGCCATCTCCTTCGCGTACCCGTCGCCGCCGGCGCCGCCGTTCTCCTCGTTCATGAACAGCACGACGCGCACGGTGCGACGCGGGATCATCCCGCTCGCCTTCAACACGCGCAGCGCCTCGATGCTGGCGGCGATGCCGGTGCCGTCGTCCTGCGCGCCTTGCCCGACGTCCCACGAATCCAAGTGTCCGCCGATCACCACGACCTCGTCGGGCTTCTCGCGGCCGGGCAGCTCGGCGACGACGTTCGCGGACGGCACCATGCCGCCGTCGCTGCACGAGAGCTTCATCCGCACCGTCACGGTCTCGCCGCGCGCGATCAACCGCTCGATGGTGTCGGCGTCCTCCGCGGTGATCGCCGCGTGCGGGATCTTCGGGACGCCGTCCTGGTACCGCATCATCCCGGTGTGCGGCAGCCGGTAGTCCGCGGAGCCGACCGAACGGATGAGTGACGCGACGGCGCCGCACTTCGCCGCTTCGATCGCACCGTTCACGCGCTGCGGCACGACGTCGCCGTAGCCGAGCGGCTTGCCGGAAGCGTCCGGTCCCATGCGCTTGTTGAAGAGCACGATCTTGCCCTTCGCGTCGATCGGGTGCTTCTTCAGGTCGTCGATGTCGTTCACGATCACGACCGGCGCGGTGATTCCTTCGGCCGGCGTCGCGATCGATCCGCCGAGCGCGAGCGCGACGACGTCATGCGGATACGGCGCGACGATCGACACTTCTTCGCGCGCACCGCGCACCCACCAATGCACGGTCACCGGCTGGCGCCGCACGTGATCGAAACCGAGCTCCTGGAACTTCTTCACGCCCCACTCGACGGCCTGCTCCGCCTGCGGCGAGCCGGAGATGCGATTGCCGACGCCGTCGCACAAGGTCTCGAGGATGTTCCACGCCTGCGAGTCCTTCATCGCGAAGTCGCGGACCTTGGCCGCGTTCGCTTCGAGCGCCGCGTCGTCGCCCGCGGAGAGGAAGAGCGGAAGGAGGAGCGTGAATGCGTGCAGCATGGGTGGACTCGCGCGGCGGCCGAGGGAGCGCAGAGTGTAGCGTGACGGCGTGCTCGCGCGATTCGTCACCGCTGCGTCGTTCGTCGGGGCGTTCATCGCCGCGCAGGATCCGGCGTCCGAGCCGGCGGCCGACGCCGTCCCGCTCGTGCTGCGCGTGAACGACGCCGTCGATCGCGGCGCTCAGTTCCTCTTCGCGCAGCAGGCCGAGGACGGGTCGTGGCGCAAGGACGACCGGGTGCACCCGACCGGCCGCACGGCGCTCACGCTGCTCGCGCTCGTCCACGCCGGGTTCCCGCAGAGCGAGCCGCACGTGAAGTCCGGCCTCGACTGGCTGCTCGCGCAGCTCCGCGCGCGCCGCGAGACGACCGCGGGCGGAGCCGGCGCCGCCGGTCCGTACCGCAGCACCTACGAGACGGGCATCACGCTCATGCTCCTGCACGACCTCGGCAACGACGCGCGCTTCGCGCCGGAGATGGCGCCGCTCGCCGACTGGCTGTGCGCCGTGTTCGACGAGGGCCAGCTCCTGTGGGGCTACCCCGACTCGACGCGCGATCTCTCCAACACGCAGTACGCGATCCTCGGACTGCGCGCGGCGGAGCGCTCGAACGTGCGGCCGAAGGACGTGAAGGAGACACTCGCGAAAGCGCTGCGCGGCGTGCTGCGCCTGCAGCAGAAGGACGGCGGTTTCGCGTACCAGCCCGGGAAGTTCGCGACGGCGTCGATGACGGTCGCCGGTCTCGCCGTGGCGCGATACATCGAGGAGGCGCTGAAGACCGTCGGCTCGGCGCAGAAGGACCTGCACGCCGCGGAGTCGGCGACGCCGCGCGCGCAGGCGTGGCTCGACGAGCACTTCAGCGTGAAGACGAACCCCGCCGGCCGCGCACTCGAGAACACCGCGAACGTCCCGTACTACCTGTACGGCCTCGAACGCTACGCCGCGTTCTACGGCTTGAAGGAGATCGCGGGGCACGACTGGTACGCGGAGGGCGCGGCGCACCTGCTCGACCTGCAGCAGGACGACGGCTCGTTCGGGAATCTCGAGGAGACCTGCTTCGCGATCCTCTTCCTGCGCAAGGCGTCGATCACGATGCCCGGCGAAGCGGAGACCGAGCGGTTGAAGGAGGGCCTAGAGTCGCTCGCACGCGAGAAGCAGGCGCGCCCGAAGCCGCTGCAGATCGACTCTTCGGTTCCGTTCCTCCGCGACTGGCTCGTCGCCGGCCCGTTTCCCGGCAGCGCGGCGAATGACGACGCGCTCGAGATCGACGCCGTCGGCGAGGCGAAGGAACGCCCGGTGAACAAGAGCAAGGCGGGGAAGAAGAAGTGGTCGACGTGGCAGGCGCCGGCGGACGGCAAGGTCGACTTCAAGAAGGTGTTCCCCGGCGCGCCGTGCGATTTCGTCGCGAGCTACGCCGCGTGCTACGTGACGTGCGATGCGCCGAAGGATGCGCTGCTCTGGCTGTACGCCGACGACGGAGTGCGCGTGTTCCTGGACGGCAAGCTCGTGTTCGATCACCACCACCACGATCCGATGAACGATCTGAAGGCGCCGCTCGCGCTGCCGCAGGGAACGTCCTGCTTGATGGTGAAGCTGGAGAACACGACGTACGACTGCATTTTCACAGCGAGGCTGTGCACGCGGGAGGGCGGGCCGATCGCGGGAGTAGTCGTCGACACGAAGCGGTGAGTCGGAGCTCCGCTCGCTGCGGAACGCGTTCGAGCGATGAAACCGCGGGTACCGTTTCGGAATCACACTCGCGGCGCCTGTCGACCCACGACCGAGGATCTGATGCTCCCCCACACTCTGCTCGCTCTGTTCGCCGCTCTGTGCCCGCAGGACGCGGACGCGCAACCGCCGGAGCTCGGCGCGGTGCGCTTTCGCGCCGACTTCGACGCTGCGCTGCGCGACGCGCGCGCGAGCAAGAAGCCGGTGTTCCTCCTGTTCGACGAGATCCCCGGTTGCGCGACGTGCACCGGGTTCGGCGCGGGGCCGCTGTCGCATCCGCTGCTCGTCGAGGCGATCGAGACCGAGTTCGTGCCGGTCGCGGTGCACAACAATCGCGCGGGCGCCGACGCCGAAGTGCTGAAGCGATACGGCGAGCCGGCGTGGAACAACCCCGTGGTGCGCTTCGTCGACGCGGACGGCAAGGACGTGATCCCGCGCAAGGACGGCGTGTGGTCGACGGGCGGCCTCGCCGCGCGGCTGGTCGCGGCGCTCGACGCCGCGCGGCGCCCCGTGCCCGCGTGGCTCGCGCTCGCCGCCGAGGAGACATCGCCGTCGTCGATCGAACGCGTGACGTTCGCGATGCACTGTTATTGGGAGGGCCAGGCCGCGCTCGGCGGATTGCACGGCGTCGCCGGCGTGATGCCGGGCGCGATCGACGGCGGCGAAGTCGTCGAGGTTCTCTATCGACCCGATCGCGTGTCGCTCGCCGACCTCGTGAAGACCGCGGATCGACTCGACTGCGCCGCGGACGTGTACGTCGCGAACGAAACCGACGCGACGGCGGCGCGCGCGATCGTCGGCGACCGCGTCCACGTCGGCGGCAAGATGCGCGCCGCTCCGGCGTCCGAGTACCTCTATCACCTGCTGCACTCGAACCTGCGCTTCCTGCCGCTCACCGAGCTGCAGGCGACGCGCGTGAACTCCGACCTCGGCAGCTCCAGGGACGCGAGCCGCTGGCTGACTCCGTCGCAGCAGGCGTTGCTCGCGCGGATCGACCGGCGGTTGCGCGACGATCCGCACGCACTCGCGGGGCTCGAGCGTCCGACCGACGTCGCGGAGCTCGCCGCCTACACGAGGCGCCTCGTCGCGAAGCTGTGAAGCCGTGACCCGCTCACTCCGCGGGCGACGTGACTTCGAGCAGTTCCAAGTCGGGAGATCGCTCCGCGAACGCGAAGCGTTCGCCGCGCGGCACCAGCGCCGCATCGCCGGGGCCGAGGCGCGGCGCGCCGTGAGCGGAGGTCGAGAGCACGACGCTGCCGGCCAGCACGACGAACGCATGCAGATCGAACCCGTGCTCGCGCGGCGTCGCGCCGGCGGCCCGCGCCGGCCCCGGTCGGAGGACGCGCGCGCGGACACGTCCCGTCGACGCAGCCGCGAGCCCGAGTTCGCGTGACTCGAAGCCGTCCGCGTCCTGCGTCCACGCCGCGGCCTCCGCGCGGTGATGCACGAATCGCTGGCCGGCGAAGTCGCGTTCGGGTCGCGGGTGCGAGGTCGGCAGCGCGAGCGCATGATCGGCGACCGTCTCGTGATCCGCAGGCGCGGCGAACTCGATCACCTCGAGGCCCGGCGAGCATTCGAGCACGCGATGCCGGATCTCCGGCGGCTGCAGCACGCAGTCGCCCGCGCGCAGCGTGAGCGCGGGACCCTGGTCCTCATACAACACGGTGACCCAGCCGGCGCGGCAGTAGATCCACTGCCAATCGATGCGATGGAAGTGCACCCAGTCGGCGACGGCGCCGCCGGCATCGATCGAGATGTGCGAGCCGATCATGCGGCCGCCCGCGCGCCCGGGGATCAGGTCGCGATAGCGCATCCCGGCGCGTCCGTCGCGCCACGGCTGTTCGCTCGCGCGACTGACGACGAACGCGGGCGCAGGCGCCGTCGCGACCGCATCGGGCCCGATGCGCTCGAGCCGCAACCGCAGCCCCGGCCGCGAGACGATCGCGACGCGCGGATCGTCGGCCGGGCGGATCGAATCGACGCGGAAGTCCAGTCGGTCGGTGAAGAACGCGAGCGTCGCGGCGAGGTCGGCGCACGGCACGACGCCCTCGGCGGTCACGACCGTGGAATCGACGGGATCGGCGAAGTCGGAAGCCACGCGCGGAGATCCTACTCGCGCGTCTTGTCCGATGTGGTTGGCGACGCTCCTACACTGCGCGCATGCAGATCGATCGCCGTCAGTTCCTTGCGCGCTCGCTCGCGGCCGGATCGGCGTTCGCGCTCGCGCGGGTCGCCGCGGCGGACGATCCCGCCGTCCTGCCGATCCCGACGATCGAGCTCGGCAAGACCGGCCGCAAGCTGCCGCGCCTCGGCATCGGCTGCTTCCCGCTCGCGAACTCGGACCGGGACGTCGCGATCTCCGTCCTGCGTCGCGCGTTCGACGCCGGCGTCCGCTACGTCGATACCGCGCCGTCCTACGGCGACGGCGAATCGGAGCGACGCGTCGGCGAAGCGCTCGCGGGTCAGCCGCGCGACGAGTTCTTCCTCGCGACGAAGACGCTCGAGCGGACGGCGGACGGCGCGCGCGCCGAGCTCGAGAGGTCGCTCGCGCGACTCGGCGTCGACCACGTCGACTCGGTGCAGTGCCACGAGGTCCACGACGACTTCGAGCAGCTCTTCGAGAAGGACGGCGTGATCGCGGGGCTCGCGAAAGCGAGAGACGAAAAGCTCGTGAAGCACGTCGGCTTCACGTGCCACCGCAACCCGCACTACGCGATCGACGCGGCGGCCCGCTTCGACTTCGCGACGGCGCTCGTGCCGGTGAACCCGATCGACCCGCAGCGCATGTCGTTCATCCGCACCTTCCTCCCGGTCGCCGAAGCGCGCGGCATCGCGGTGATCGCGATGAAGGTGTTCGGCGGCGGCTCACTCCTGAAGTCGACGCCGCTCACCGCGGAGGACTGCCTGAAGTTCGCGTGGTGCGAGCCGCGCGTGTCGATCATCGTGCCGGGGTGCGATCAGATCGCGCACGTCGATCAGGCGGTCGCGATCGCGCGCGCGAACCCCACGCTGTCGGCGGACGAGCGCGACGCGCTGGTGAAGAAAGCCGGCCCGCACCAGGGCAAGGCGAGCGAGTGGTACAAGGACAGCTCGGAGTGAACGCGCGGATGCGGCGGTGACGCCGTTCCCACCGCCCGCCCCGCTGCGCGACTCGAGGCGATCGCCCACAGACTCCGCGCCGTTACAGTGGCCGCGTCACACGACCGACGCGGGGAATCCGATTGCGGACGACGATCGGGAGTCGACGCCAACGCGGCAATGCAGCGGCGCGCGCCGTGATCGCGCTCGCCGTGCTCGGTGCGGTCGCGGCCGTCGTCGCGTTCTTCGTCGGAGGGCGCGACGAGGCGCGGCTGCCGGCGACCGACCCCACCGTCGTCGATGCGCCGCGTTCCGCGGATGACGAGCGCGCCGAGAACGCGCCGCCGATGCGCACGCCGGAGACGGGCGCCGCGCCAACCCCCGCGCAGGCGCCGGCGGACCCGCTCGCGATCACCGGCGTCGTGCGCGATGCATCGGGCGTCGCGCTGCCCTCCGTCACGGTCGACGTGCGCATCGACGCTTACGGCGCGACCTGGAGTCTCGCGGCGACGGGCACCGACGAACGCGGGGAGTTCGCGGTCGCTCCGATCGCGCCCGGCGTGCTGCACCGTCTGCGTTTCCGCGACGCCGCGCATTCGACGCGCGTGCGCGGCGACGTCCCGCCGGGCGCGCGGCTCTCGATCACGCTCGTCGGCGGCGCCTCGGTTCGCGGCCGCGTGATCGACTCCGTGACGAACGCGCCGGTCGCGGGCGCCGCGATCTGCTTCACCGAGTGGCTCACCGGCGACGAGGTCGAGAGCGACGCGGACGGACGGTTCGAATGTGCGATCGATCCGGCGACGCGCTTCCTCACCGTCGAGAAGTCGGGCTACCGGCGATCCACCGTCGCGGCGCCGAGCGCCGGCGTGGAGGC
>CAZBOK010000122.1:0-11239 GCA_964493525.1 uncultured Phycisphaeraceae bacterium
AGGGGCTGCTCGTCCGCATCGCGCGGCACTTGAATTCGGCACTGAACCGTCGCGGGCGCGTGTTCGAGGACCGCTTCCACTCGCGTGTGCTCGGCTCGACGCTCGACGTGCGCAACACGCTGCTTTACGTCCTCAACAATGCACGCCGGCATGGCGTCGGGTTCCGAGGAATCGTCGACCCGTACTCGTCCGCCGCGTGGTTCCACCGCTGGCGCGACGTCGAACTGAGCGCGCGTCCGTCACCCGTCGCTGCAGCTCGATCGTGGCAGCTCGGCGACGCGTGCTGGCCGCACGGCCGCCTCGACGCGCGCGCGACCCCGCGGGCCGCGTTCGTGTGAATGCGCCGCTTCACTTGCCGTCGATGGCGTTCACCTTCACGAACGGCATCTGCGACGCGCGCGCGTCGACGGCGCCGGTCCATGCGAAACCTCCATCGCGCGTCGGCAGCACGAACACGCCGCGGTCGTCCTGCGGTCGGGGGTCGACGCGCTCCCACTCCCGCTCGCCCTTCGCGTCGGTGCGCAGGAGCCACGCATCCATCGAGCCTTCGCGATCGCTGTATCCGATCGTCAGGAACCCGCCGTCGTCGAGCTCGGCGCTCATCATCGCGCGATCGTCCGCCGCGCCGCCGAACGTCTTCTCCCACAGCGTGTCGCCCTTCGCGTCGAGGCGGATCAGCCACGCGTCGTGCTTGCCGGCGCTCCCCGACTCGCGGTACCCGGTGACGATCGCGCCGCCGTCCCTCGTGCCGGAGATCGAGTGCGCGAGATCGTCCTGCGCGCCGCCGACGCGGCGCTCGTCGACCACCTTGCCGTCGCCGCTCAATCGCACGAGCCACGCGTCCCTCGCGCCGTGCGAGTCCGTCGTCGTGAGCCCCGCGGCGAGGAACGATCCGTCCGCGCCCGGCGCGACGGCGAACAAGCGATCGATCCCCCGGCCCGGGATCGCCGTCTGCCACGCGAGCGACCCGTCGTCTTTCACTCGCACGACGAGCCCGTCCTCGTGATCCTTCGCTCCGGTCTGCCCCGCGAGCACGAAGCCGCCGGCGCAGCGCACGATGCCGGTGCACCAGTCGTCCGCGGGCGTGCCGTACGTTTTGCGCCACCGCTCCGCGCCGTCCGCGTCCACGTCGATCAGGAGGATGTCGTACCCGCCCGCGGCCTGCGGCCCCGCGCTCGTCGAGAAGCCCGCGAGAAGGAAGCCGTCGCTCGCGTCCCGCGACATCGCGAACCCGATGTCGTCACCCGCGCCGCCGTACGTCTTCGACCAGCGCTTCGCGCCGTCGCGCGCGGTGCGGATCAACAGGTAGTCGTTCTGCCCGGCGCCTTCGCTGTCCGTGTACCCGAACACGAGGTACCCGTCGTCCAGCTCGATGATCGCGTTGCCGGTCTCGGCGCCGGCGCCGCCGAACTCGCGTGCGAATCGCGCGGCGCTCGGCGGCGCATCCTCGACGAACGTGAACGCGAGCGCGGACAACGCGAGCGAGGCGATCGACATGCCGACTCCGGTGCGGCGCGGGCGCCCGATTACGGCTCGCGTCCGCGCGCGCGAAAGTCGCGCGGGCTCGCGCGGACCGCTCGCGACGTCGGCCGCTCCGTCGCGGCGTGCGTGGTAGATTGCGCGCCCGCGTCCGGTCGGGCGCGATGAAAGGAATGCGATGAGCTACGTCGACGGATTCGTGCTCGTGGTGCCGAAGAAGAAGGTCGCCGCCTACAAGAAGCTCGCGCAGCTCGCGGGGAAGGTGTGGATGGAGCACGGCGCGCTCGAGTACCGCGAGTGCATGGGGCACGACCTTGAAGGTCCTTGCGGGCTCCCGTTCACCAAGCTCGCGCGCGCGAAGAAGAACGAGAACGTCGTCTTCTCGTGGATCGTCTACAAGTCGAAGGCGCACCGCGACCGCGTCAACGCGAAGGTGATGAAGGACCCGCGACTCGCCACGATGTGCAACCCGAAGAACCCGCCGTTCGACATGAAGCGAACCAGCGGGGGAGGGTTCACGCCGATCGTGGAGATGTGAGCGGCGCGGCCGGGACGGAGGGAAGTGATGTTGCAGGGAATCCCGGGCCGCGTGTACCGCGCCGCGTGCGGCGGCGATCGCGTCGCGCTCGAGCAGCTCACCGATCTCGTGGTCGCTGGCGCTCCGCGACTGCTCGCCGCGCTCCTCGCGGCGGGTGAGCCGCGCGAGATCGCGCTCGACCGGATCGCGTCCGCGGTGCGGCAGACCGTTCGACTTCCGCAGTTCGCGTGGACCGCACATGGCGACGTCGTCGACGGGCTTTTGCTCGCGCGCTTCCTGATCGAAGTCGGGCGCATCGCGCTGCCGGCCGCCCACGACGATGCGGGGGATCGTGAAGAGGGGGCCCAAGGTCGGGCGCGCGATGTGCCGGATGAGATTGCCGGCGCGGTCGCAGCGCGTCCGGCGCGCGACGCGGTTCTCGGCACCGGGACCGCTGCGGACGCTCTCGCGCCGCCGTTGTCGGTGTTGATCGATCTGCAGTGGATGAGCGATGACCAGGCCGTCGCGTTCCTCGTCGGGCTGTCGGATCTCTACCGAGTCGCCGGCGGCGACGGACTCGTCGTGCGCGCGATCGGTGCGCTGGAACCGGCGCTGTTGCCGGCGGCGGTGTGACGTGGAGCTCGTCGTGCGGGTCGATCTCGACGGACGCGCGCCCGAGAGGTGGGCGGAGCGGTTCGCGGCGTTCCGCGCCGCGCTCGCGCAATTGGTGAAGACGGATGAATCGGCGCGGACTGCGGCGGTCGAGTGGCTCGGTCGATTGCCTCCGAAAGGCGCGGCGGAGATGCCGAGCGCGCCGGCTTCGCGTGCGGTGGGACGAGCGCGGCTCGAGTCGATCCTGAAGCGGTTCGCGGCGCGCGAGCGCACGCTCGTCGCGACGCCCGCGGACACGCGCGAAGAGGCCGAGCGACGACGGCTCACGTGCGCGGCGCTCGCGGAAACGCTGGCGGCCCACCGTGCGGTGATGATCGACGGCGAGGCAAGCGGAGATTGGCTGATCGCGCTGGACTTGTGAACGAAGAGCACGCGCGCGTGCGCGCCTCCTCACCAGCGGTAGAACCCCTCGCCCGTCTTTTTCCCGAGCTTCCCCGCGCGCACTTTCGTGCGCAGGACCGACGGCGGCCGGAACTGCTCTCCGATCTCCCGCTGCAGATGCTCCGCGATCGCGAGTCGCACGTCGAGGCCGACGAGGTCGGTCAGCTTCAGTGGTCCCATCGGATGCCCATACCCGAGCTCCATCGCGCGGTCGATGTCCTCCGCGCTGGCGACGCCGCTCTCGAGCATGCGCATCGCTTCGAGCCCGATCACGAGCCCGAGCCGACTGGTCGCGAAACCGGGCGAGTCCTTCACGACGATCGCGGTCTTGCCGATCGTCTCCGCGAACGCGCGGCACTCGGCGACCGTCTCCGGCGCGGTCTGCTCCGCGACGACGATCTCGAGCAGCTTCATGATGTGCACCGGGTTGAAGAAGTGCAGGCCGATCGTCTTCGCGGGCCGGCCGCAGCCCGCGGCGATCGCCGTCATCGACAACGACGACGTGTTCGACGCGAGGATCGCGTGCGGCGGCGCGTGCTTGCCGATCGTCCCGAGTACCTCGATCTTCAGCTCGAGTCGCTCCGGCACCGCTTCGATCGCGAGGTCGATCCCCGCGGATGCGGCCGCGAGATCGTTCGTCACCTGGATGCGGTGCAGCGCGAGATCGCGCTGTTCGGCCGTCGCCTTGCCCTTCGCGATGCCGGCCTCGAAGTTCGACTTGATCTTCTCGACGCCCTTCTTCGCGACGCCGAGATCGACGTCGAAGAGCCGCACGGCGCAGCCGGCCTGCGCGGCGACGTGAGCGATGCCGTGGCCCATCGTTCCGGCGCCGACGACGAGGAGGTTCGAGATCGGTTGCGACATGCGTTCACTCCGCGGGACGGGCGCGGAGTGTAGCGGAGCAAGGCGCCGTTCAGGGTGCGAGCGCGGCGGCCAGTTCGGCGAGCGACGCGAATCGCGCGTCGGGTTGCACGTCGGCGCCCGCCGGCGGGGTCGCGCCGCCCGGCTTCCCGCCGCGGCGATCGATCCACGCCGTCTTCCAGCCGAGCGCGCGCGCGGGCGCGATGTCGTGGAAGAGGCTCTGCGCGACGTGCAGGATCCGGTCCCGCGCGATGCCGCGCTCCATCAATCGCTCGAGCGCGGTGTCGAACATGCGACGGTCGGGCTTGTAGGCGCCGACCTCCTGCGCGGTGATCCACATCGCGAACGGATCGCCGAGCTTCGCGACGCTCTTCGCGAGCGACGCGCGATCGACGTTCGACACCACGACGAGCGTGAACCGCCGCGCGAGCCGCGCCAGCGCCGCGGCGCTGTCCTCGAACGCGGGCCAATCGCCGACGCTCGCGCCGAACGCGCGATCGCGCTCCGGCGCCGTGATGCCGCCGAACGCGCGCGCGAGCGCGCGATGCGCCTCGGCGAGGACGGAGGGGTAATCGAGCCGCGGACGATCGCGTTGGATCCGGCTCTCCGCCGCGCCGAACTCCCGCAGGACGGCGTCGTCGTCGACGGGCCGCGCGAACGTCGCGCGCAGCGGCGCGAGCGCGGCGAGCAGGCCGCGCTCCCAATCGATCAGCGTGCCGTAGCAGTCGAACGTCAGCGCGGCGATGCCGCCGAACGCAGCCGGAATCGGCGAGCCGGACGTGTTCATCCGCCAATCGCCTTGCCGAACCGATCGCCCTGCTCGGCGACGTCGAAGTCGCCCGCGGCGAGAGCTTCACCGAACACCTCGGAGTCCTCGGCGCGGTCGGGCACGTGCTTCTTGTTCTCGTGCCACAACTGGATCCGCTTCGCCTTCAACCCTTTCTTGGTCCCGTAGAGGACGGCGACCGCGCCGGTGCCTTCCTTGCCGCCCACCGTCTCCCCCGGGGCGCCGATCGCGAGGTCGTCGATCCGGTCGCCGTCGAAGTCGCCGATCGCGAGCGCGTTGCCGAAGTTGCCGAGGAAGTCGTTGCTCGCCCCGAGGTGGGAGGCCTCGAGGAACAGCGCGCCGTTCGAGCTCGGGCCGCTCGCCGATCCGAAGAGGACGTGCACGGCGCCGCACGCGGTGGCCGTGCGGAAGCTCTCCGCCGGGACTCCGACCGGGAGGTCATGCTTGCCGTCGCCGTTGAAGTCGCCCCCGTGACGGGTGGCTGCGGCGGTCGGGACGAGGATCAGGGCGAGCGCGAACGAGAGGGAGCCGAGCGACCCGGCAGGCATGTGGGTCTCCTTGTGCGCTCAATCCGGAATCGCGTCCCGCCGTCTCGGGGGATCACGGATCGATCTGCATTTCCCGCACGAACGCTCGGAACTCGGCGTCGAGCGCGTCGACTTTCACACCGGGGAAGCACTTCTCGAACAGGCCGTCCTTCTTTCCCGGCGAGTGCACCGCGCGGAACAGGTCGATCGCGCTCTTCCGGTACTTGCGGTCCGCGCCGACGAGCAGGAACCGCGCGAGCGTCGTCGCGACCATGTAGCTCGGGATGTTGGTGATCGCGGCCTGGTCGCGCGCGAAGAACTCGGCGAGCTTCGGGATCTCGTCTGGATGTCCTTGGCACCACGCGCCGGGGCAATCGCTGAACGCGGAGTCGCCGAGCGGCTGCCGGCGCGGGTTGGTCAGTCGCCACACGCCGTCCGCGCCGAGCTCGTGGAACGCCATCAGGTTCGCGAGCCCCTCGACGCACCAGAACTGGTGCTCGGGCGGCCGCCCTTTCGGCTGGCCGCGGCAGCCGTACTCCCACGCGATCTGGTGCCCGAGCTCGTGCTGGAAGAGGAACCAGAGCTGGTCGAGCGTGAGGACCATGTGGCGGCCATTCACGTCGACGGTCTCGAAGGTGACGAACACCGGGCCGTTCGCGCGCTCCGTCTTCGCATAGAACGCGGCGCCGAGCGACGGCGGGAGCGACTCGCCTGAAAACGCGCGCATGCGTTCCTCCATCTCCGTGCGCGTCTTCGCGACGATGATCGGCAGGAGCCCGGCCGGCGGCGCGAGGTCCCACTCGCCGGCGAACTCGCCGGTGAACATCTCGCGGTACGCGGCGGCGCGGTGGAGGATCGCGCTCGCGACGCGCAGCGGCTGCGTGGTGCGGACTTCATGCACGCCGTCGGACACGACCCACGGATCGTCCCAGTCGGCGTGCTTCGCGTCCTGCGCCTTCACGGAGTCCGGCGCGAGCCACTTGCCGTCGACGAACTCGCCGCCCGCTTCGAGGCGCAGGACGTCCTTCTGCTCGACGAACAACGCCCACGGCGCGAACCACTTCGCGGTCGACGCCGCGGCGGCGGCGGAGTCGGCGAACTCGACGTGCAGCAACGTGGCGACGCGCGCCGCGTCGAGCGAGCGGTCGGCGCGGCTCGCGGCGTCTGCGACCTTCGCCAGCTCGGCACCGCACGCGTCGTGCGACTTCTTCACGCGCGCCGCGACGTCGACGCCCGCCGCGACCTTGTCGGGCTTCCCCGCGAGGCGGGCGATCTCGCCGAGCGTCTTCGTCGCCGTCTCCGGGTCGAGGCGGATCGCTCGGCGCAGCTCCGCGCGCGCCGCCTCGAATGCCGACACGCCGGCGAGCTCCTTCGCCAGCGCGAGGACGGCAGCGGCCGCCTTCTTGCGCGCCGCGGCGTCCGGCGGCGCCGGCGCGGACGGCGCGGACGGCGCGAGGGCGCCGAGCGCGAGCGACAAGATGCACGCCGAAAGCATCGGAGCACTCTACTCTCGTGCTCCGCATGGCCGGACGATCGACGAAGCTCCGACTCCGCGTGCGTCCGTTGACGCGCGCGACATGGCCCGCGTTCGAGGCGCTGTTCGGCCCGCGCGGAGCGTGCGGCGGCTGCTGGTGCATGACGCCGCGCCTCACGCGCCGCGAGTTCGAGGCGTCGAAGGGCGCGAAGAACCGCGCGGCGATGCGGCGCCGCGTGCTGCGCGGCCCGCCGCCCGGCGTGCTCGGATTCGTCGGCGACGCGCCGGTCGCGTGGTGTCAGATCGCCCCGCGCGCCGAGTTCGCGCTGCTCGCGGGCTCGCGCGTGCTTGCGCCGGTGGACGGAGCGCCGGTGTGGTCGATCACCTGCGTGCTCGTGAAGAAGGAGCTGCGCGGACGGGGACTCACCGTCCCGCTCCTCGAAGGCGCGGTGGCGTTCGCCAAGCGACGCGGTGCGCGGATCGTCGAGGCCTATCCGATCGAGCCCGTGAAGCGCCCGATGCCCGCGGTGTTCGCGTGGACCGGGATCCTCTCGAGCTACCTCCGCGCGGGGTTCACGGAAGTGGCGCGCCGATCGAGCACGCGACCGATCGTGCGGCGCTTGCTCGCGAAATCGGCCGGCGGGTCGTGATCAGCGCGCGCGCGCGTCATGCCTCGGTCGGTTCGGCGAACAGATGCGCGTAGTGGCCGCCGCCGCGCGCGAGTTCCTGCGGGGATCCGGTCTCGACCAGCGCGCCGTCGCGGAAGACGCAGACCCGGTCCGCGAACTTCATCGTCGTCGCGCGGTGACTGATCAGGATCACGGTCTGGTCCGGCGGCAGCTGCTTCAGGCGCTCGAACAGGTCGGCTTCCGCGCGCGCGTCGAGCGCGCTGGTCGGCTCGTCGAGCACGATCACGTCGCACTCGCGGAAGAGGGCGCGCGCGAGCGCGACGCGCTGCCACTCGCCGGTGCTCAGGTCGTGGCCGCCTTCGAAGAGGTTGCCGAGCACCGACTCGAATCGCGCCGGGAGTCGGGCGACGACCTCCTCTGCGCCCGATGCAGTGGCCGCCGCCGCGACCCGCGGCGGTGACGGCGGCGCCTCCGGGTCGCCGAACGCGATGTTCTCGCGCACGGTCAGCGGGAAGCGCAGGAAGTCCTGCGGAAGCACGCCGATCCGCTTGCGCCAATCGCGCGTCGCGAGCTGCCGCAGGTCGACGCCGCCCACGGACACGGTGCCCGCGGTCGGGTCGTACACGCGGCACAGGAGCTTCACGAGCGTCGTCTTCCCCGAGCCGTTCACGCCGGTGATCGCGATCCGCTCGCCCGGACGGATCACCAGCGAGACGTCCTTCAGCGAGTCGCGATCGGAGTGCGGGTAGCGGAAGCTCACGTGGTCGAACACGATCGGGTGCCGCGCGGGCGACGGCGTCGCGACCGGCTGTTCCGGCTCGACGATGCGCGGCCCGAGTCCGAGGAACTCGACCAGCGACGTGAGGAAGAGGCGGCCGTCGTAGATGCGGCTCGCGGCGCCGGCGACTCCGCCGAGCGCGACCTGCCCGCGCTGGAACGCCTGCAGGTACATCACGAGCGCGCCAAGCGTGATCTCGTGCGTCGTCACGAGGCGCGCGGTGAACAGGAACAGGAAGCAGCCGGCGACCAGCACGAACACGGACGCGAGCGCGGTCGAGCGGTGCAGCTTCACCGCCAGCTCGTTGCGCTCGCGGCGCAGGAGGTCGCGCGTCTCGTCGTGCGAGCGCGCGAGCAGCTCGCCGAGTCCGAGCAGCCGGATCTCGTGCGCGCCCATCGGCGCGGTCAGGAGCCACTGGTAGTAGGACGATCGCCGCTCCTCGGGCGTGCGCCGCATCTGCCAGCGGTAGAGGATGCGCGAGCCGCGGAAGCTGACGAGGAGTCCGGGCACCGCGGCGAGGCACACGACCGGCGGGATCCACCAGCGCAGCGCGAACAGGACCGCCGCGATCGTCGTCAGCGACAGGAGCCCGACCAGCACGGTGCCGAGCGATGACAACAACACGAGCGGGCGGAACGACGCCTCGGTCCGCGCGCGATGGAAGGTGTCGTGGAAGCGCGGATCCTCGAAATGCGCGAGGTCGAGCGCGATCGCCTTGCGATGCAGCACCGACATCACGTGGTCGCTCACCGCGCGGCTCTGCAGGTCGCCGAGGAAGCCGGCGAGCGACGAGCACATCGAGGAGAGGATCAGCACGCCGCCGTAGATCGCGACCAGCACCGAGAGCTGCGCGAAGTCGGCGCCGCCCGCCGCGGCCGGCGTTCCTTCCGCCATCGCCGCGACGTCGTCGAAGAAGCGCTTGGTGACCCAGAGGTTCGCGAGCGGGAGCGTCCCGTTCACGAACGTGAGCGCGAGGACGGCGACGAACAGCCGCGGCGAGCTCTCCCACACGAGAGCGAGCCCGGTGCGGATCTTCGGGAGCTGGTCGCGGAGGCGGCGGATGCGCCCGGTCGGAGGAGTCGCCTCGGTCATCGCGCGCGCACCGCGGGCGTGCCCGGCGCGTCCGCACCGGAGCGGAAGATCACCTGCCAGGACGGGTCGAGCGTCGCGCGCTCGAGGTACGGCTCGCCGTCGAGCGTCAGCCACGAGTGGCCTTGCACGCGCCCGTCCTGCTTGCGCACGCCGATCGTCACCTCGACCGGGAGCCCCGCGCGGCGCGCGAAGCGCCACAAGAGCACCGATCGCACGAGGCACGGCCGCGTGCGGATCTCGGGCAGCCGCCAGATCCATCCGTCGACGATCGCGCGGACGCGCGCGAGGCGGTCGCCGTCCGGATCGTCCGGCGCGCCGGTCGGTGCGATCCTCGCGAGCAGCAGCGGCAGCTCGACGAACCGCAGCTGGACGCGGAGCTTGATCAAGAGGACGAGCACTCGGAGCGCGAGCCAGAGATCGCGCAGCGACCGCGGCCGTCCGTCGGCGACGGACTCAGGAGGTGCCAAGCGCGGCTCCGACCAATGCGGGGACGCGCGCGAGATCCGCGCCGAAGTGCAGGCGGTAGCAGTCCGCGCCCTCGATGACGCGGGCCAGGAGATCGAAGTGCCGCGGCGCGCGCTCGCGATCGTGGACGACCATGCTGTGGGGGAGCAGCTCTTCGAGCGCGCGCGCCTTGGGGAGCGGCTCGAGCGCGCTGTCGCGCGAGTCGACGATCCGCGGGAACAGCACGAGCCGCGGCCGGCACGCGGTCGCGAGCCCGCGCGGGAAGATCTCGGCGATCCGCACGCGCCGCTTGCCGTCGTTGCTTGGCGCCGACGGCGCGGAGCGCAGCTCGCGGAAGAACCCGATCGTCTTCGGCGTGACGTTCACGCTGCCGCGGAACGCGAGCACCTCCGGCCCGGCGCGCGTCGCGCGCAGCAGCGGGAGATCGTCCGACAGGATGCGGAAGCCGCCGCGCGCGAGCGTGAGCGAAGTCGTGGTCTTGCCCTGGCCGCGCGCGCCCGGAACGAGCACGCCGCGCCCGTCCTTCTCGAGCGCCGCGGCGTGCACCGCCACGAGCCCGTGACGACGCAGCAGCTCCACGATCGCCGTCTCGATCAGTCCGACGACCTGGTCGTTCCGCACGCGGACCGGCTGCGCAAACGTCTGCGTCGCCGCCGCGCCGTCTTCCGCGAAGCGCGCGATGCACACCTGCTCGAAGCGCTGGATCAGTTCGCCGCCGCGATGCGCGGCGGTGAAGAACCCGAGCGGCGGACGCGGCGTCTCGCGCGAGCGCCGGAACGGCTCGGTGAAAACACGCGCGCCGCGCGGGATCTCGAGGTCCCGCGCGGCGCGCTGTCGGGGCGATGCCCGAAGTTCGAGTCGGCAGTCCGTGCGTCGCGAGGGAGGCAGCGTCGGGAAGTCCCCGAGCAGCTCGGCGACGGCGGCGGAGAGCGTGCGATCGTCGCAGGTGACCCGCACCGCGATGCCGTGGACGTCGTGATCGTGCAGGAACATCGCACGCATTCTGTCACGGAATCGTTCGCGGGCCGAACGATCACCCGAACTCAGAGCGACTCAGTCCTGCTCTTTGTCGCCCTTGCCCTTGTCCGTGTCCTTGTCCTTGCCCTCTTTGTTCCCCTTCGAGACGCCCGAGCCGGGTCCGGCCGTGCTCGCCGTGAGCGAGTCGTGCTTGGTGAGCTGGGGCTCGACGTACTTCTGCTTCTGGCTCTTCACGTTTCTCTCCTATCGCGGAATGGGATCGTGGGAGCCGGCAGGCTGCCGCGATCCGATGGTTGGGAACTGGAACTCACTGGGTGTTGCCGGCAGTGGCCTCGATCAGCGATTCCGCCCGCAGTCTCTCGACCAGCGCGAGCAGGTCCGACCGAGCCTTCGATTCGTCCACAATGTAACCCGAAAGGACGTCGGCGAGGATTTCGGCCAGCGAACGCACGCCGTCCAGTCGCTCCCAGATCGCCGCGCCGACCGGGTTCAGGCTGAAGTAGCGGCCGCTCCGGAGGTCGAGGATCAGCGTTTCACCCGCAACGGAAGTTCCTCTCGCCCAAGGGCTTTTGCGGTAGACGGCGTCGAGCGGGGACGGC
>CAZBOK010000123.1:0-11111 GCA_964493525.1 uncultured Phycisphaeraceae bacterium
GTAGACCTTGCCGAACGCCATCGCCGACGCCTCGGCGTAGAGCTGGCCCGACTGCGTAAGGAAGGCGGTCTCGCCGAAGTAATCGACCGGGAAGAGCGTCTGCGTCCCCTCGCACGCGGACGGCGTGAAGATCGGCGAGTCCATGCAGACGAAGCCGCGCGAATCGAAGAACTCGCGGATCGCGCGGACGACGCGCGCGCGGATGCGGAGGATCGCGTGCTGCTTCTGCGAGCGCAGCCAAAGGTGGCGGTGGTCCATCAGGAAACCGGTGCCGTGCTCCTTCGGCGTGATCGGATACGGCTCGGCCGCCGCGACGATCTTGACCGCCTTCACGTCGAGCTCGAAGCCGCCCGGCGCGCGCGGCTCCGGCTTCGCGTCGCCCTCGACCTCGAGCGACGACTCCTGCGGGAGGACGTCGAGCTTCTTGAAGGTCTCCTCGTCGAAGTTCCCCTTGAAGCAGACCGCCTGCACCACGCCGGTGCCGTCGCGCACCTGCAGGAAGTGGAGCTTCCCCGACGAGCGCTTGTTGTAGAGCCAGCCCTTGATGCGGACGCGCGCGCCGGCGTGGCGCGCGAGATCCTCGACGTAGACGTGCGGCGCGTTCGTCACGCGGCCCTCCTCGGAGAGTCGTGGATGCGATGCGGGTTCATGGCGCGGTCAGGGGAACACTTCGTGGGACGACGTCAGCTTCTCCTCGAGGACGCGGCCGCCCTCGACGACGACGTAACCCTTGTGCGAGATGCCGGCCTTCGTGCCGGCGACGGTGATGCGCGTCGGGCCGGGACCGATCGCCTGCAGGTCCGCGAGCACCGCGACGGTCTGGAAGCCGAGGCTGCGCAGCCGGCGCTCGAGCGCCTCGCGCACGCGCTCGCCGCGCGTGGCGCGCAGCTCCTCGTTCATCTGGCCCAGCGACTTCTCGATCTCGGAGACGTCGTGCGCGAGGCGCGCGAGCTCGGTCTGGATCGGCGCGAGGTCGACGACCGGAGCCGGCAGCGCCGGCGGCGCGGACTGCGCCTGCGATTGCGCCTGCGCGAAATCCTGCGCGACGTTGTCCACTTCGCGGCGCACTCCGTCGAGCTGCTCGGAGAACACGATCAGCCGCGTCCGCACCGTCCACTGGATCAGGAGGAGCCCGCCGAACAGGAGCGCCGCGAGCAATGCGAACCACGCGGTGTCGGTGAGCAGGAGCGTCATGGGCCGGCGACTCTACGGGCGTGCCCGGAACGCGGCAAGCGCGCCGGACTTGTCACTGAGCGAGCGCCGGTCTTGAATGGTCTCCGTTTCCGGCGTCCGGCGGGACGCCGCCCCATCCCATCGAGAAGAGGAGCGCAGATGACGACTGCAGCGGTTCCGAAGTTCGTGACGGGCGGCGCGAAGCAACTGTTGATCGACGGCAAGCACGTCGCCGCGGCATCCGGAAAGACGTTCGCGACGATCAACCCCGCGACCGAGGACGTCCTCGCGCAGGTGTGCGAGGGCGACAAGGAGGACATCGATCGCGCCGTGAAGGCGGCGCGCCGCGCGTTCGAGGACGGCCCGTGGTCGAAGATGACGCCGAGTCAGCGCGGACAGATCGTGTGGAAGATCGGCGACCTGATCGAGAAGCACAAGGACGAGCTCGCGCTGCTCGACACGCTCGACAACGGCAAGCCGATCTTCGAGACCTCGAACGTCGACACCGTGCTCGCCGCCGACATCTTCCGGTACTACGGCGGCTACGCGACCAAGATCCACGGCGAGACGATCCCCGTCGCCGGGCCGTTCCTGAACTACACGCTGCGCGAGCCGATGGGCGTCGTCGGCCAGATCATCCCGTGGAACTTCCCGCTGCTGATGGCGTGCTGGAAGCTCGCGCCCGCGCTCGCGTGCGGCTGCACCGTGGTGCTGAAGCCGGCGGAGCAGACGCCCCTCTCCGCGTTGCGACTCGGCGAGATCCTGCTCGAGGCCGGCGTCCCGCCGGGTGTCGTGAACATCGTCCCGGGCTTCGGCCCCACCGCCGGCGCCGCCCTTGCGTCGCATCCGGGCGTCGACAAGGTCGCGTTCACCGGGTCGACCGAAGTCGGCAAGGAAGTCATGCGCGCCGCGGCGGGCAACGTGAAACGCGTGTCGCTCGAGCTCGGCGGCAAGTCGCCGAACGTGATCCTGTCGGACGCCGACCTCGACGGCGCGATCCGCGGCGTGCTGCAGGGCGTGTTCTTCAACCAAGGCGAAGTCTGCTGCGCCGGCACGCGCCTGTTCGTCGACAAGAAGATCAAGAACGACTTCCTCGGCGCGCTCGCCGACAAGGCATCGTCGCTGAAGGTCGGCGATCCGCTCGACCCGGCGACGCGCATGGGCGCGCAGGTGTCGGAGGAGCAGTACCGGAAGATCCTCGGGTACATCGACTCGGGCAAGCAGGAAGGCGCGAAGGTCCTGTGCGGCGGCGGTCCTGCGAAGACGAGCGCGAACGCGAAGGGTTACTTCATCCAGCCGACGGTCTTCGACGCCAAGGACGGGATGACGATCGCGCGCGAGGAGATCTTCGGCCCAGTCGTGTCGGCGCTCGAGTTCGAGTCGCTCGATGACCTCGTGAAGCGCGCGAACGACACGAACTACGGCCTCGCCGCCGGCGTGTGGACCAAGGACATCGACAAGGCGCACTACCTCGCGAAGAAGATCCGCGCGGGGACGATCTGGGTGAACACCTACAACCAGTTCGACGCCGCTTCGCCGTTCGGCGGCTTCAAGGAATCGGGCTTCGGCCGCGAGATGGGACTGCACGCGCTCGAGCTGTACACGCAGGTGAAGAGCGTGTGGGTTCGCGTGAAGCCGAGTTGAACGGGACGCCGAGTCGCTCGATGAAACCGGGGCTCGTGACGCGCCGCGAACGCGGGCCGGGCGGCGTCGTGCAGGTGTACCTGCGCGACGACGTCCCGGCCGCGGCGCTGCTTCCTCCACTCGTCGACTCCGAAGCGCGGGTCCCGGCGCCGAGCACCGACGATCATCGTCGCAAGCTCAAGAAGCGGCGCGCGGTCTACTCGTTCGAGACCGTGATCGACGGTGCGCCGGAGCGCGTGTACCTCAAGCTCTATCGCGTGCGAACGGTGAAGGACGTCGTCGAGGAGCTGTGCTACGGGCGCCGCGCGGTGCGCGCGTTCGAGAACGGGATCGAAGCGGAGCGGCGCGGCATCCCGGTCGCCGCGCACCTCGGCGCCGCGCACGGCGATGGTCCGCGACGCTTCCCCGGTCGCTCCGCGCTGCTGATGCGCGGCGTCCCGCATCGCCGCGATCTGCGCACCGTGTTGAAGCACGAGGTCCCCCATCGCCCGGATCCGGATCGCACTCGGCGCGATCTGCTCCGCGCGCTTGGGCGGCTCGCGGGAGACGCGCATCGCGTCGGTCTCGTGCACGGCGACTTCAAGGTGAGGAACGTGTTCGTGATCGAGCTCGAGCCGGTCCGGCTCGCGCTGATCGACTTCGATCGCGCGCGATTCGTGCGCGTCGACGCGGCGCACGTCCCGATCGGTCAGGTCCTCGATCTGCGGCGCTTGCTGAAGTCGATGCGACGCGGCGCGACGCTCGCGGAGCGACGCACGGTGCTCGCCGAATACCTGCGGGCGCGGCGGCCGTCGCACGAGGCGCGGCGCGACGTGCTTTCCCGGCTCGGGATGCTGCGTTCCGGAGTGTGACCGACCGCGATCCGGCGCGCGCGTTCGGTCAGTGACCGCCGCCATTCGCGGGCGGCGGATTCTCGGCGGGCTTGTCGGCGGGCTTCTCGCCGGCCGGTGCATCCGCCGGCTTCGAGGCCGGCGTGGGCGCGGGAATCGGCTCCGGCTTCTTCTCGGGGAACTCGCTGCCCTTCTTCAGGAAGTTGAAGAGGCGGTAGCTCATCACCTGATACACGTCGGTGCGGCCCGGCACGCGGACCCAACGCTTCCCGTTCTCTTCCTTGCCGATCTCGAACGTGAGCGCCGATCCATCGGCGAGCTTCATCGTGACGCGCGCTTCGGGCGGCTCGAGCCCCATGTCCGCGGGCTTCTTGTCCGCGGGCGCGAAGCCCTCGCACTTCAAGTCCGCGATCGTCGTCGCGATCGAGTTGCCGGTGTAGCGGTTCATCAAGCCTTCGACCGGCTTCACGACCTTCCAGTCGTCGTCGTCCGTCGCGACCGGCTCCTTCGGCGTCGCGGGCTGGCTCGCGTTCGGATCCGGCGCCGGGGCCGCGAGCTGGCGCTGCACGAGGATCGTCTCGTCGGGCTTGACGATCTCGACCTCGCGCATCTGCTTCGCGTCGCTCTTGAAGATGGTCTTGTCGCGCCACGCGCCGGCCTTGTTGTCGTCGCGGTCGAACAGGTGGTGCACGTTCTTGGTCGCGTAGATCACGTCGTTCGAGTCGGGCGGAGTGCGGACGTAAACGCCGCGGAAGTCGGACGTCGACTTGCCCACGACGAACTTCGCGACCTCCTCGCCCGAGTTCGTCTTCGCGGAGACCTCGATCGCCTTCTTGCCGGCGACCTCGAAGTCTTCGTGCTTCGACGGGTTCGTGGAGACGATGTTGCCGTTCGGGATCTGACCGATCGACTCGACCGCTTCCTTCACCGCGGACTGGTCGGCGAGCGCGTCGTTCTCGGTCGCGACGACCCACTGGTCGCCCTTGCGCTTCAGCTCGGCACGCGCATCGCCCTTGGTGACCGTCAACACCGCGATCGTGTCCGGCGTCGCGCGTGGGAACAGGAGCTTGCCGGTCGTCGCGGTGCGCGGCTTGTACTCGTTGTTCCAGAGCAGCTTCTCGCCGGCGACGAGAGCGATCTGCGCGACGAGCAGGACGATGAGGATCAGATTCAGGCGCGTCACGAAGAGACCCTCCGGGAAGCGCGGCGCGCGAGGTACACGATCACGCCGATCGCCAACACGATGCCCGGCATGCCGGCCATGCCGAGGTACTTGATCATCGACTTCTCGGTGCCCGACAGGTCGGCGCGCACCGCGGGCGGATCGGAGTCGCGCGCTTGCAGTTCGCTCAACGCTCCGCCGGTCGTGAGCCGCGCGATCAGGATCGAGAAGAACTCGAGGTTGCCGTTCAGATTGCGCAGGAACCCGTCCTGCAGGAAGCGCGAGCAGCCGAACACGATGATCGACGTCTCGGGGGACTCCTTCTTCACGAACACCGGTTCCGCCGGCGCGCTCGCCGGCTGCGAT
This sequence comes from uncultured Phycisphaeraceae bacterium, assembly GCA_964493525.1. Taxonomy (GTDB): domain Bacteria; phylum Planctomycetota; class B15-G4; order B15-G4; family JADJEK01; genus CAZBOK01. The sequence goes on from CAZBOK010000123.1 coordinate 5,176, forward strand.
GCCGGTGTCGATCCTTCCGGCGTCGCGGGAGCGGCCGGCGCCGGCGCAGGATCCTGGTCGTCGGCGTAGAGACCGCCGCCCGGCTTGTCCTTCTTGTCACCGGCGGGCTTGTCTCCAGCCGGCTTGTTGCCGGCCGGTTTGCCTCCGGCCGGAGCGGACGCCGGCTCGGACGCGTCTTCGTCCTCGTCTTCGTCGTCGCCGTTCTCCTCGGCGCCCGACTCGTGGTCCTCGTCCGAGTGTGCTCCGCCGAGGCTCGGCTCCGCGCCCTTGTTGGTCACGCCCGCCGGGATCGCGCGGTTCTTGAAGAACGTCGTGAACTTGCCCTTCAACATCCCGACCATGTCGAACTGCTTGAAGTCGGAGAGCGACTCGGGCGGCTGGATGTTGCTCACGTCGAAGAAACCCGATTGCTGCCACGCGCCGGGCGTCGTGCGCGCGAGCACCACGGCTTCGACACCGGGCGGCGGGTTCAACTGGATCGACGAGGAAACGAACTCGTGGAAGTCGTTCATCCGCGCCATCAGCGCGGACTCGGGGTCGAAGTTCCGCGCGAGGAGTCGCGGCACGTGATACGAGGGCGGCGAGAGGAGCCGGTAGAAGCACATCTCGTCGAGCACGAGGTTCTTGTCGATCGTGATGCCGTAGTTGCGGAAGAACTCGTCGTTCTCGCTCCCGCGCGCCACGAGCTGTCCCGACCGCTCGTCGATGTCGACGCCGTCGGTGAGCAGCACGAGCTTCCCGCCGCGCATGATGAATTGATCGATGTGAAACTTCGCGACGTCGGAGAGGCCCTTCGTGTTCGCGAGCACGAGGAGCTGGATGTGCGGCGGGATCTCCTCGCCGACAGGGACCTTCTCGACATTGAACTGGCGCTCGAGCGCCTTCCTCACCCCGGTCCAGTTCTGGTTGATGTCGTTCTCGTCCTTCGGCAGGTTCCGCCCGAGCTGCGCCGCGACTTCCGGCGGGAGACCTTCCGGGACGCCGCCGACGGAGCCGAACCCGATCGTGATCGTCTCGCGCGCCGACAGCTTCGAGAGCGCCATCGCGATGTCGAACTCGAGCCGCTCGGGCGGATAGGCCACCGGAAGGACTTCGTCCGGCTTGCCGCCGTAGGCGATCGCCATTCCGCAGAACGCGTTGAAGACCTGCACCGTGCCCTCGGCGTTCATCCCCTGCATCTGGACTTCCTGCAGGCCGGCGGAACGCGCTTCGGTCTCGACGTCCGGCTCGTCGGTGGGGTCCTTCCAGTCGATGCGCAGCTTGCCGTCTGAGCGCGCGGCGAACTCGTCGACGATGTCGCGGATCTTGCGCGGGATCACCGAGTAGCGCGACTGTTCGCCGAACCGCTTCTCGGACACGAACACGCGCAGCGTGGCGATGTCGTCGAGGCCGTGCAGCAGGTCGATGGTCGCGGGCGCGAGCGTGTAGAGCTTGTCGCGCGTGAGGTCGAGGCGGGCGAAATGCCCGACGGCGATCCAGTTCAGGAGCAGGAGGTTCGCGACCGCGAGAACGATCGTGAGCCAGAAGGCGCGCTTGCGCCGGATGGGAGCTGTCGTCATCGGCTTCGCCTCTTCACCGCCGCCGGGCTGCCGCGACGTTCAGCATCAAGAAGAACGTCAGCACCGAGGCGTAATACAGAAGGTCGCGGGAGTCGAGCACCCCGCGTTGGATGTTCTCGAAGTGGGAGATCAACGAGAGGTTGACGCAGGTTTCGGCGACGCCTTTCGGCAGGAGTGCGACGAAGCCTTCGACGCCGATCAGGATCATCAGCACGCAGATCACCGCGCCCACGATGAACGCGACGATCTGGCTCTCGGTGAGCGCGGACGCGAACAGGCCGATCGCGAGGTAGGCGCCGCCCATCAGGAGCGCGGCGACGTAGCCGCCGATGATCGGTCCGAGATCGACGCTGCTCGCCGCGGTGAACGAGACGATCACCGCGGTCGGAAACGTCAGGACGAGAGCGACGGTGATGAGTCCGAGCGCGGCGAGGAACTTCCCGAGCACGATCTCGTGCTCGCGCATCGGCATCGTCATCAGCGTTTCGATCGTGCCGATCTTCCGCTCTTCGGCCCACATCTTCATCGACACTGCGGGCGCGAGGAACAGGAACACCATCGGCAGCATGCCGAAGAAGTTGCGCATGCTCGCTTCGCCGGTCGTGAAGTAGTCGGGGTTGAAGAAGAAGTTCCAACCGACGAATCCGAGGAAGACGACCAGGAAGACGTAGGCGACCGGCGTCTTGAAGTAGGTCCGGAACTCCTTGCCCGCGATCGTGAACGCGTGATTCATGAGCGGCCCTTTCCGGTGGCCGTGACCTGACTGAAGACGTCTTCGAGCGTGGCGCGCTCGTGGCGCAATTCGCCGAGGATCCAGCCTTGCTTCACCGCGAACTTGAACAGCTCTTCGCCGAGCGCGTCGCCGGCGCCGCGCACTTCGACCGCGATCCACGCGTTGTCGGCGCCTTTCGGCGTGACGGCCGCGACGCCGGGCGCGTGGCGCAAGGCGGAGACGATCGCCTCCGACGACGCACCCTTCACGAGCAGTCGGTACACCGCGCCGGTCGACTTCACCGCGTCGGCGATGAGCTCCGACGGTGGTCCGTCGGCGACGATGCGGCCTCGGTTGATGATGAGTGCGCGGGTGCAGGTGCTCTGCACTTCGGGAAGGATGTGCGTGGAGAGCAGGATCGTCTTGTTCTTCGCGATCGTCTTGATGAGCTCGCGGATCTCGACGATCTGGTTCGGATCGAGGCCGGTCGTCGGCTCGTCGAGGATCAGGAACTGCGGATCGTGGATCAGCGTTTGCGCGAGCCCGACGCGCTGGCGGTAGCCCTTCGAGAGTTCGCCGATGTCCTTGTGCGTGACGCCCGAGAGTCCGCAGGTCGCGATCATCTCGTCGACGCGTGAGTCGCGGCGATCACCGTCGAGGCCGCGGATGCGCGCGGTGTAGCGCAGCGACTCGACGACGCCGAGCTCCTCGTACAGCGGCGCCGATTCGGGGAGATACCCGAGCCGCTTGCGTGCCTCGAGCGGATGGTCGAGCACGCTGAAGCCCGCGATCTCGATCTCGCCCGCGTCGGGGTCGAGGTAGGTCGTGAGCATGCGCATCGTGGTCGACTTGCCGGCGCCGTTCGGACCGAGGAAGCCGACGACTTCGCCTTCCTTCACTTCGAACGAGAGGTCGTCGACCGCGACGGTCGTCCCGAATGTCTTTCGGAGCCCGGTGACGCGGATCATTCCGTGAGTCTCCTATCGCCCGGCGGCACGCTGGCTCCGGGTCGAACGCGATCGAGTTCGAACGTCAATGCAGCGACCGGCGCGGCCGCGTGACCTCTGCCCGGGGCACCAAGTCTTCCGGTCTCCCGACAAAAGGGGCCTTCCTCATACCTGCGCGAAAACCCCGGTCAAGAACCGAGCGAGTTGCTTCCGGTGCACGGCGACCTCTGCCGGCGCGAGTGAGGCGTCGAATACGGAACGTCGGTTCGAGTGTTTGCACCGCGCGCGGGGCGGGGCGTGCGCGCCGACTGGCGGCCCGGTCAGCGCGGGAGCGCGGCGGTTTCGAGTTCGTCGCGTCGATTTCGTGGATGCATCGCGGAACCGCGAGTTTTTCGCCGAACTTGCGAACACGCTTCGCCGCGCACGCGTCCCAAGCGGTGGCTCGAAAGAGCCGCCAGGGTTACCGACACGGCTGTAAAACGGGCTCCCCCTCTTTCCCCCTAATCTCCTATCCGGAGCCGAACCCCTGGTCCTTCTCGCACGACGGCCGCCCGGCAGCGGCCGTCGTCTTTTTTTTGGGTCAGACGCGCGTGGCGCCGGGGGTTTGGGCGTCGCTCTTCGGGGAGTACACGGAGATCCCGTTTCCCCCGCGCGCGAGGACCTCGCGCAGCGCGACCTCGGCGTTCTTCATCACCGAGTCGAAGAAGAGGGCGTTCTTGTTCTCGTAGGTCGCGACGCCCGCGGACAACGTGATCTGCACGTTGCGGCCGTCGATCTCGAACGACATGTCCTTCAGGGAATCGCTGACGCGCTGCATCAGCGTCCGGACGCCTTCCGACCCCGTGTGTGGGAGGATCAGGATCATCCGCTCGCCGACTTTTCCGAGGAAGTCGGACGCCCGGGACATCTGGTGGACCAGACCGACGACGCGTTCCTCGATCTGATCGCGCACGCGGAACCCGTAGAGGTCCTTCAGGTTCTCGATGCGGTCGATCTGGAACAGCGAGCAGGTCAGCGGGTAGTCGTACCGGCGCGCTCGGCTGAACTCGATCTTGAGGAGATGAAGGATCTGGGCGTAGGTGAAGAGGCCCGCTTCGGACGAAAAAGAGTCCATGGAGTCGTGTTCCGCCAAGACCGGCCTCCCGGTTCCTCTTTCCCTCGGTCCGCGGACCACCCCGGTTCGTGCCACGGAGCCGGGTCGGCGTTCGATTCTAGAGGACATCGTTCCGCCTCATCGAACAAAGGGCGGCCGGCCTTGAACCAAAACGCGAGTCGCTCCCCCGTGCGCGACCGGCCCTGCAAAAAATTTTCCCCCTGTTCGGGGGAAAATTAAGTTCCGCGTCTTCGCGGTGGCGATCGGAGATGGCGGTTGGGGAGGGAAGGCTCCGACCGGCCAGCCTCGAGGGCGCGGAAGCTTTTGAATTGTCGCTCCGACTCATTCCGCGATCGCGGCTCGCGCCGAAGCGCGCGCAGTGTAGCACGACCTCAAATGGAGCACGAGACGGCCGGCGCCAATTTCTGGACGCGTGGCCGCGCGCCGCAACTCTTTGAATGGGATCCGCTTGAACGAGATCCGACGTGCAAACCTCTTCACCGCGTGGGCCCAACTCCTTGAGGCGGGGATCCCGCACGCGGCGATCGTCGAGCATCTGAAGCGCGCGTCGACCGGCGCCGCAGCGCAACAGATCGTCGACGCGCTGGCGATGGCGGCACGAGACGGCGAAGGCGCCGCGGCCGCGTTCTCGCGATTGCAGGACGACGTCGTCCCGCGCGTGCATCGCGAGGTCCTCGCCGCGGCGGAGCGGTCGGGTCATGTCGGCGAGGCGCTGCGCGGGCTGGCGGCCGACGATCGCTTGGAGGCGGAGCACCGCGCTCAACTCCTCAGACCCGGGATCTACCCGGTGTTCATGTTCCACTTCGCGACGCTCGCGCCGAACGCCGGCGGCCTCGTCACGCATCCGCTCGCGACGCTGCTGCACGTGCTGCTCGTCGTCCTCCCGATCGACTTCGCGCTCGTCGTGTTCGCGCGAATCCTCCTCGGAACCGGCGGGCCGTCGTTGCCGGGCAGACTCGGCCTGTCGATTCCGTACCTCGCTCGGTCCGTCCGCGCTCGCGATCACGCGCGCTACTTCCGCGCGCTCCACCGGCTCTACGAGGCGGGCGTGCCGATCCGCGACGCGGTGCAGTCCGCACTGCCGGCGGTCGGATCGGAACCGGTCCGCGCGGAGCTCGCAGACGCGATTGCACCGGTGCTCGCCGGCGACGCGTTCGCATTGATGGTGTCGCGGATTCGCGGCCTCGAATCGGATGCATCGCTCTGCCTCACGACGGCGGAACCGTCGGGCGCGCTCGGCGATGGTCTCGACCAGGCGGCGTCGTTGTCGCGCGCGACGTGGATCCGCACCGGACAGCGGATCGCGCGGGTCGTCGGCCACGTGCTGTATGGCGCGGCGGTGATCTACGCGGTCGCGCGCATCGCCGGGTTCTGGTCGGACTACTTCTCGCAGTTCTCGAAGCTGCGCTGACGCGTCAGCGACGATCGAGGATCGCGTAGAAGCGGGGATCGTCGTGGAGCGGCTTCAGGTCGCCGTCGCGCCGCGCCCAGACCGCGTCGCCGAAACCATTCTCGACCGCCTGTTTCAGCGCATCGAGCGCTTCGTCGCGGCGCCCCTGGATCGAGCGAATGCACGCGAGGTTGTACCAAGCACCCGACTTGCT
>CAZBOK010000124.1:0-11089 GCA_964493525.1 uncultured Phycisphaeraceae bacterium
CCTTGTTGATCTCCAGCAGCCGCTCCATGCCGCGCATGCGGCGATCGATCGCCGAGAACGTCGCGCCGCCCGCGCTCGATCGGCCAGGCCGCCGCGCCGCGAGTCGGTCGAGCACCGCCTGGGCGCGGTTGACGAGGCGCGGCCGCCGTCGCTGGGAGAACAGGAGGCGCGCGCTCTCGACGCGCTCGGACGCCGCGCTCATCCTCGCGAGATCGTCGCGCTCCCCCCCGCGCTCCGCCGGGCTCGCGGCGATCCGCGATTCGGCTCCGAGCAGCAGGACGAGGCCGCGCTCGACCGCAAACCCCTCGGCCGACAGGCGCTCGAGGGCCGCCGATTCCGCGGCGGCGATCCGCACGGGTTCCCGGGTGTCGGAGAGTTCGCGGAGCGCGTCGAGCACCACGCGCTCGGGATCGTCGCCGCCGTCGGAGTGACCGGGGGCGCGAGTGCCGTCGACCGATGCGACGAGCGCCGCGCATTCCGCGCGACGGCCGGAGTCGAGGAGCGCGAGCGCCGTCCACGCCGCCGCGCTCCGCACGCGCCAGGGGGTCGCGCCGGCGCGAGCCGCCGCGAGAGCACGCCGCCCGAGCCGAACCGCGGCGGCCGGCCGACCGGCGAACAGGGCGTCCTGCGCGGCGGGCACCAGAACCTCCGCGAGGAGGTCGGGGTCCGCGGCGCGACGCGCGATGCGGATCGCCCGCGCCAGCAGCGGACGGCCGTCCTTCTCGCGTCCAGTCTCGCACAGCACGAAGCCGAGGTCGGAAATCACGCCGGCCAAGGCCGCCGGCACACCGATCCGCTCGCGCAGGTCGACGGACTCCGTGAGCAATCGGACGGCGATGTCGTGGTTTCCGGCCGCGAACTCCGCGTCGCCGAGGTGGCGGACGAGCATCGAGAGGTTCGCGCCGGACCCGGCGCCGGTGAGCAGGGTGCGCCCCTTCTCACCGAGCTCGCGCACTCCCGCGATGTCGCCGCACATCGATCGCGCGTTCGCGAGCTGCACGACGATCGTCTCGAGTCCCACGCGCGTGGTCGATGCCTCGAGCCGCGGCAACAGGTCTTCGAGCCGATCCCTCGCGGCGCGCCCGCGCCCGTGCATCATGAGGATCTGCACGAGGTTCACGACGGCGCTCGTCTCGATGTCCGCGCGCCCGATCGTCCGACCGATCTCGGCGGATTCGGCGAAGGCAGCCAGCGCTTCCTCGAGCGGCCCGGTGCGCATCAATGCGCTGCCGAGCGTGGCGACCGCCGCCGCGCGCTCCGCGGTCGGCGCGCTCCCGGCGGAGTCGATCGCCGCGCGCGCGCACGCGACCGACTCCGGGAGCCGGCGGCTCTGCCGATGGACGAGCGACTCGACGATGAGGAGCGCGGTGCGCGCGAGCCCCGAGCATTCGCGGAGGGCGAGGCCGCGCTGGATCCGCTCGCTCGCGGAATCGGTGCGCCCGAGGCGCAGCTCCGCGCGGGCGGCGAGCGCGTACAGGCGCGCGCGATCCTCGACGTCACCCGCGAGCGACTCCGCCGCGTCCGCGAACTCGAGCGTCTCGCGCGCGCGATCGACCAGGATCCGGCATTCGGCGAGCCACCGCAGGATGGCGAGGCGTCGCGCCGGCGCACGATCGGCGGGAGCGAGCGGGAGCGCGGCCTCGAGGAAGCGCGACGCTTCCGGCACGCGCGCCGCGCGTCGCAATTCGATCCCCGCGTCCAACAGCAGCTCGCACCCGCGCTCCGCCGCGCCGACCCGCGCGAGCAGCAGGCCCGCTGCGCCGCGCCGCGCGGGATCGCGCATCCCGGCACGCTCGTCCGCGAGGAGCGTCGTTGCCGCGGCGTCGAGGTCGACGGGGTCGGCGGTCTCCGGGAGGGCCGCTGCCGCGACGGCGTCCGAGACCGGTTCGATTCCTTCCGGCGTCGCCGCGACGAGCCCCGAGCGTTCGAGGTGCGCGAGCGCCTCGTTGCCGCGATTCGCTCCGAACAGTGCCGCCGCGACCTCGCGCGGGACCGGCGCGACCGCAGCGGAGATCGTGCGGAGCAGCCGACGCGCATCGGCGTCCAGCGCATCCACGCGCGGCCGTGCCCGTTCGACGAGCTCGGGAGCCGCGCGCCGCGCGAGCACGCGGTCGGCGTCCCAGTACGGCTGGTCGCCGCGCGCCCGGAGATCACCGCCCGCGATCGACGCGCGCATGCCGTGGTGGATCGAATCGGCGTCGGGAGTCCCGGCGACCAAGAGGCGCCGACGCACGTCGCGGCCGACGGGAACGCCGAACTCCCGCTCGACCCGACCGATCATCCGTTCCGCTTCGTCGACGCTCCCGATCGAAGCGCGCTCCTCCATCGCGAGGATCGTCGCGTCGCCCACCGCGGCCGCGCCGCCGAGGATCCGATCGACGGAGTCGTCGGTCGCGCGCGATCCGAACAGCACGATCAACGCGCGGCCGCCGGCCGGCACGCGAAGTCGCGGCGCCGTCGCATCGAGACGATCGACGTCGACGACCGTCGCCGTGCGTCCCGCCCGCGCCGCGGCGAGCGTGAGCCCGGCAACGTGCGGGGCGAGCCCGGGCGGGACGTCGAAGCGGACGATTCCTGGCGGCGCCGCGAGCGCGCGCTCCGTCCATGCGCCGATCGTCGCGGGATCGAGCAGCTCGAGCGAATCGATCCGGCCGAGCAGCGTCTCGGTGTTCTCCGCCGGGAGGTCGGTGCCGAGTCCGCGCGCGAGCGCGCCGAGCGCCTCGACGGCGCTGCCGATCCGCAGCTTCGGATCCCGTCGCAGGAGACTCGCGACCAACGCGCGGAGCGGCGCGGGCGTCGCAATCTCGGCGGGCAGCTCGAGGTCGACCGACTGGCGCAGGCGCAGCGCGTCGATGGTCGCGAGTCCGGCGTCCGGTCGCCGGCCGGCGATGATCTCGAACAGCATCACGCCGAACGACCAGAGGTCGGCCGCCGCCGTTGCGGTCGCTCCGCCGATCACCTCGGGCGCGAGATAAGCGAGCGTGCCCGCGCCCGGCGCGTCGGCATCGCTGCGCGCGGCGAGCCCGAAATCGATGAGGACCGCTCGGCGGAGCCCGTCGGAGTCGGCGTCCCGCACCAGAACGTTCTCCGGCTTCAGGTCGCGGTGCACGAGTCCGGCGCGATGCACCGTCGCGAGGGCGCGCAGCACGTCGGCGAGCAGCGGCGCGAGTTCGCCGAGCGATCTGCCCGCGGCGGCGCGACGCAGGTCGGCTCCCGAGACGTATTCGAAGACCGCGTGGAACGCCGCGTTCCCCGCGTCCAGTCCGCCGCCGTGGAGGCGCACGACTCCCGGGTGCCGCAGCCGCGCGAGCCGGTCGGCTTCCGCGAGCGCGGCGTCGAGTCGACCCGCGGGCGCCGCAGCGAACCGCTTCACGGCGACGAAGTCGCCGGTCAACCGATCACGGCAGAGCTCGACCGTCCCCGACGCGCCGGCGCCGAGCGGTCGCACGCGGGCGAACCGTCCGAACGGATCGACCTCGTTGTCCGACTCGTCGGCGGCGGGCGACTTCATCTGCGGGGGATTCTATCCGTCGATGCGCGCTGCCGTTGCGTAGGCGCGGGACCCGAGATACCGTCCCTCGGGATCACGAAGTGGAGCCCCGCATGCGCTCGATCGGACCCGATCGTCGTCCGTTCTCGTTCGGCTTCGCCGTCATCGCGGCGGCGGCGCTGCTGCTCTCCGTGCTGGCGTCCGGTCGCGTCGCTCGCGCGGACGTCGTGACGCTGAAGGACGGCAAGAAGCTCGAGGGACGGGTGTCGAAGGAAGACGCGACGTCGATCACCATCGACACCAAGTTCGGATCCTTCGCGATCGAGCGCGCCAAGATCGAGCGCATCGAGAAGCAGAAGCTCCCGCAGGAAGAGCTCGACGCGATGGTGAAGAGCGCGGGCAACGACGCGGAGAAGCTCTGGGACGCGGCGTGCTACGCGCGCGACAAGAAGATCAAGGACAAGTACCTCGAGATCGCGAAGCGCGTCATCGTCGCGGATCCGATGCATCGCGCCGCGAACGAGGCGCTGGGACGCATCCAGTACGACGGGCGCTGGTTCTCCCCGGAGGAACTCGAGAAGTACAAGAGCGACATGGTCGCGGCGATGAAGGCCGACGGCAAAGTGCTGTACCAGGGGCGTTGGGTGAAGGAAGAGGACGCGAAGCGCTGGGAGGGGTACGAGCTGTATGAGGGTCAATGGCTGAAGTGGAAGGAGATCTACAAGCTCCAGGCCGAGAAGAAGATCCCCGAGATGCTGGGCGTCCCGCTGAAGGTGACGCAGAGCGACCACTTCACGCTCTGCTCGAATCTCGAACCGGACCTCGAGAAGGAAACCCTCGACACGCTCGAGGCAGGCTTCACGCACTTCATGGCGGCGATGCAGCCGAACGAGACCGAGAAGAACATCATCGGGTTCTTCCCGATCGCCGTGTACGTGATGCCGGAGGTCAGCCTCGTCGAGAAGTTCGTTCGCCCCGGCGGGCTGATGGACACGCTCTACATCACGCCGAAGAACATCAACGCGCGGTACGCGGACGCCAACTGCTTCCCGGTGTTTTTCCCGCGCCCGCTGATCGTCAGCTCCGAAGGCCGCCACGTGAAGGGCGGCGGCTCGAAGAACGTCGGGCAGGTCGGCTTCCTCACGATGTACGAGGGCAATCTCCTGATCCGCCGCTTCAAGCGCGGCGCGCGCCTGCCCGGGTGGGTCGAGGACGGCATGGCGCACTACTACGAAGGCACGCTCAACGGTTATCGCACGCTCAGCATCTGCGAGTTCGAGCCCGACCCCGGCGAGGAGCGCGTGACGAAGTGGGAGCAGGGGATCGAGACGTTCGAGGAGTGGTACAAGAAGATCGCCGACCCGAACTTCCGCGCCCTGCTGCCGCGACTCGGTGACCTGAAGGCGAAGTTCATCGAGGACCTGACCGCGCGCGACATCATGAAGAGCTACTTCCTCGTGCGCTTCATGCTCGAGAAGCACCCGCAACAGTTCCCGGAGTACGTCCGGCTCGCGTACGAGCAGAAGGGCTCACCCGCGGTCGAGACGCCGGAGGACACGGCGTTCCAGCAGGCGTTCGGAACGAACGCGGAGTCGATCGACGCCGAATTCAACGAGTGGGCCGCCGCTCAGGGCCCGAAGGTGCCGGTCGAGTAGTCCCGCGCGGCGCCACGCCGAAATTGTCCGGCGCTGCCGTTCGACCTATACTCGCGCGCGCCCCCGCGACGGAACGACCGCGCGCCGCCAATCCCGCTTCGGAGAAGCGTCCATGTCGACCTCGAGCCGTGTTCTCGGCTGCCTGCTGTTGTCCGCTGCACTCGTCGGGCTCGCGTCGCCGCTGCTTGCGGACGTCGTCACGCGCAAGAACGGCCAGACGGTCGAGGGGACGATCAAGGAGAAGACCGACGATCACGTGATCGTGCAGACGAAGTTCGGGCCGATCACCGTGCAGATGAGCGACGTCTTGAAGATCGAGACCGGCGGCACGAGCCCGGCGGACGCGTTCAAGGCGAAGTGGGAAGAGGTGGACAAGACGGACACGATCGCGCTGAACGAGCTCGCCGAGTGGTGCGCCGAGAACGGACTCGGCCGCGAGAAGGCAAAGGTCTATCGCGCCGTGATCGAAGTCGACCCGGACAACGAGACCGCGCGCCGCGCGCTCGGCTTCTCGAAGGTGAACGGCGAGTGGAAGACGAAGACCGAGATCGACGCCGAGGAGAAGGCGCGCAAGGACGAAGAGCGGCGCGAGAAGGAGGCGGCGAAGAAGGCGGCGGCGGACAAGGGCAAAGCCGGTACGACCAAGGGCAAGGGGAAGGACGCCGGCAAGGTGGTCGCGCTCGACGCGGACGTGAAGCCGTTCGTCGACGTCGCGAACGAGAACAAGGACGCGGACGCGAAGGCCGCGAAGGAGATGGGCGACTTCTTCGGCCTCAAGGTCAACGCGATGACGACGCAGCGCTTCTCGATTCGGGTGGAGATGTCACCCGAGGACGTAAAGAAGCACGCGATCCTCGCGGAGAAACTGGTCGTGAAGTGCAACCGCTTGTTCGGCCTCGAGCCGGACTTCTGTCCGTGGAAGGGAACGTTCATCTACTTCCACGTCCGCCAGCAGGGCACGTTCGTCGACCTCGTCGACTGGATCGACAAGAACCTCCGGCAGATGGATCCGGAGGAGAAGAAGCACCACAAGGACACCGGCAACTTCCACTCGTTCAACCCGTCCCCGCTCGCAGCCGGTTACGAGGCCGGCACCCCTCTCGACCAGCGCATGGGGCACATCATCCCGCAGATCTGGATCGAGTGGTATTCGGGCGGCGGCGCCGCGGCGCACTCGTGGCTCGGCGAGGGATTCGCCGCGTACGTCGCGACCGATGAGTTCGGTGCGAACCGCCTGTACTGCACGACTCAGACGAAATACACGGGCAAGACCGAGATCGCGGACAAGGACGCGGACAACGCCTACCAGTTGGTCTGCTTCGACCTGATCGACGGACGCCTCGAACAGCCGCATCCGTGGGCCGAGATCATCAAGAAGGACCTCAACAAGCTCGACTACGCCGACCTCGCGAAGTCCTGGAGCATCGTGGACATGCTCATCAAGGAGCACCCCGAGCAGTTCAACCAGTACTGCCTCGAGTGTCGCAACTACAAGAACGAGGAAGAGTGTCTGCAGAAGGTCTTTGGCTGGACGAGCGAAGACCTCGAGACGAACTGGAAGGAATACGTCACGGCGCACTACTCGCGCACCGCGCCGAAGGACGCCGGCGGCAAGGACAAGAAGAAGAAGCCGTGAGTTCGAAGCGCGCCGAAGCGGCGCGCGGAGCGTTCCCGCGCGAGTTCAGTGAACCCGTCGCATCCCTTCGATCATGAACTGCAGCTCGACCGGCTCCACCTTGCCGAGGACGAAGACGCGCGTTCCGTGATCGGTGTCGTTCGCGCCGAGCACGAAGTCGGTGTTCGTGAAGGCGCCGAACGTCATCAGGTTCACTTGCGTCGGCTCGTCCGGTGATGGCGACAACGCGGCCTTCGCGTTCTGCGGCAGCTCCGGATACTCGGCGATCAGGATCTCCTGCGCGCCGTCGGTGCACCGCCAGCGGATCGTCGGGAAGCCGACGAGCGTCGTGACCTCGATCGCCGACACGGCGAAACCCGCGGGCAGGTACGCACCCGGTCCGTCGGGCAGCCACGCCTTGAAGTTCGGCGGGAGGAACGAGCCGATCGTGTCGATCGTGACCGGCGTGGACGTGCCAACCTGCGACGTCGGGAACTGCTCGCCCGAGGTGTCGACGTTGAACTCGACCGAGAGCGTCTCCATCTCCGCGGCGACGACTCCGCTCGGGAGATGCTCGATGTACTTGAGCGTCTGGTGCGACTCGATGTCGACCCAGACCTCGTACCACGGCCGATCGAGCGAGCGCGGCATCACCTGACCCATTGCGCACGGACGGCCTGCGACGGCGGCGTTCGTCGCGATCACCTGCCACGTGTAGTTCTGGTCGAACAAGTCGCCGTTCACGACGTGGAAGTCGCGCACCTTGAGGATGTAGTTGCCGACGCCGCGGCCATAGAGCGTCGCGAGTTGGTCGAACGCGAGGATCGCCTCGGGGGACGTGAGGTCGGCGCGCGCTTGCCCGTTCAACTCGAGCAGCTCCACTTTCGAGCGACCGTCCGGCGCGAGGACGACGCGCTCGCGAACTCCGGTCGGGACCGTGCCCGCGTAGTCGTGGTAGCTGCGAATCAGCACGGATCCGCCGACCGAGTCCGCCGCCAGGATCGTGCTCGGCGAGGCGCTCGGGCCCGGCCCGCAACCGATCCAGCACGACGGCGCCAGCGCGAGTGCGAGCCACGCGGCGGGAGAGCGGAGGCGAAGGCGGGTGCGCTTCACTTCCCGCCTCCCGAGTTCGACTTCGGACCGGCTCCCGTCGGGACGCCCGCGAGGAACGCCGGCGGCCACGTGTAGACGGCGCCATTGGCGCCCACGGCTCCCGGAACGACCCGCTGCAGCGAGAACGCAAAGCGCGGGGAGTCCGCGTTGCGCGCAGGGCGAGCCCGCGGCGCGGACTCGACGAGCGCGAACGCGCCGAACATGAGCACGGCCGCAGCGGCGACTCGCGCGACGGAACGTGCGAACGGCATCGCGCGAACGACGGCGGTCGCGACGCGGCGGCGCCGATCGGCGCGCAGGCGCATCAGCACCGCATTGAAGATCGATTCCGGAGCGCGGTGTCGCGGCAGCGCGGCGAACAAACGCGGCACCGACGCCGACTCGTCGACGCTCGTGCGTTCGATGATCGTGTCGAAGTCGAGATGGCCTGCGCTGCGTCGAGGCAGCCCCGCGACGAGTTCGCGCACGATCCGCGCGCGTCGCACGGCTTCACGCAGCGCGGATTCGTTCGCGATGCGCCGCTCGAACGCGGCGCGCGCCGCCCCTTCGAGCTGGCCGTCCACGAACGCGATCACGTCGTCGTGCTCAAGCTCGCTCACGTCCCCTCCCGGCCGGCGAGCTCTTCCACCAACGGCTTCAAGATCACCTCGAGGTTCCGGTGCGCCCGGTTCAATCGCGACTTCACCGTGCCGATCGAGCAGTTCATGACTTCCGCGATGTCGCCGTACGCGAGACCTTCGATGTACCGCAGGACCACGATCGCTCGAAGCTTCGGACTCAACCGGCTGATCGACTGCTGGACTCGGCGCTCGATGAACTCGAGATCGGCCAGATCCTGTGTCTCACTTTCGACCGTGTCCTCGATTCCTGCGAGGAGCCCTTCGCTGCCGCTTTCCCCCACGGTGGGCGGTAGTGCTGCGAGACGACGGCGACGATCGATCGAGAGGTTCACGGTGATGCGGTACAGCCAGGTGAAAAAGCGCGAGTTGAACTGGAACTCTGCGATCTTGCGGAAGATGGTCAGGAACACTTCCTGACTGACGTCCGCTGCATCCGACGCATTGCCGACCACTCGAAACGCGGTGTTGTAAACCCGATCTCGATATCGCTCGAACAGCTCACGAAACGCCGGCTCGTGAGCGTCCGGGTCGTCCGACTGACAGCGCCGGACGAGTTCGAAATCGGTGTCCTCAGTCATCGAGCGTTCAGCGCGCTCTTGGACGCGCGCGCGATTCCGGGTTGTTCCGTCCCTTCGCCATTCTGCGCGATTCCGCGCGAAATGAGACCCGGAGGTTATCCATGAACTGGAGGAGCTTTGCGACCGGACGGAGCTCGGTCGGCGGCGATGTTGCCCGCGTCAGAAGAGCTGGAGGACGTCGAGGACGAGCTTCGTCGCGCCGGCGGCCGCATCGAGCGCACATTCGCTCGGGTAGCAGACCCAGGTCGCGACCTGGCAGCCCGCGCTCAGCGAGACGGCCTGATTGACACCGGGGATCCCGGTCGGGATCACGTTGACGCTCACGCGACAGATGGCGTTCGGAACCGCGGGAGCCGGCGAACCGCCCTGCGGCTCTCCATCGCCCGTGGAATTGCCGTCGAACCCGGTTCCGCCGGTGAATCCGCTCGCCGCGCTGTGCATGCGCCAACGCAGGCAGTGACCGTTGTGCGAGCTGACGATTGCCGTGTCGCCGCACTTCACGCCCGCCACCGTTCCGCCGGCGGCGAAGGTCACGGAGTCGAAGCTCTCGATCCACGCGACGGGGATCCGAACGCGGAGCACCGCCATCGAGTACGGACCGAAGACCGCGCCCCCCACTGCGTCGACGCTTTGCGCGAATGCACTCGTGAGATCGAGGACGACCGGACCGTTCGGGAGATTCACGGCCGCGAGGAAGTGGAATTCGGTGAACGACACCAGGTCGCCGGGAATCGCGTGGAGCGCCAGCAGCAAGTCGGAGCCGGACTGGTAGGACGCGAGCGTCAGCGTGGGGATGATCGAATAGGTGCGGTTCGACGACGTGACGTCGCGCCCCCCGGAGAGGCAGTACTCGAAGCCATCCGGGAGCTGATCGCCATCCGTGTCGGCGACGAGGGGGTCCGGGTGGAGACCCGGGTCGGTCGATACTCCCGCCAGATAGGCCTCGAACGCATCCGAGAGGCCGTCGTGATCGGTGTCCTGGAAGAGGAATGGCGCTTGTCCGGCGATGAGCGACGCACCCACGCCGTGCAACGGCAACCCGCCGACTCCGAACGTCGAAACGACGACGACGCATGCGGCGACCGCGGCTTGCCGGAGTCTGGGTGTCGCCCGCGAATTCTCGCTGGGCCTGCTCATGGTGCTCTCCTGCCGCCTCGGGGTGGGGGCGGAGCCCGGATCGGGCTGGTGCGAGGGCGGATTGTATAGGGCAGCGACAGCCCGCGGCAACCTCGCGTTTCACGTCCTCTTCGGTCGAGCGCTCATCACCGTGCAGGGTGTGTTCCGTGTTTCGTGTGGAATTCGAATCCCTTCGACGACGCGTCCACCACGACTCGATCACCTTCGCCGATCTTCCCCCCGAGCAGCTCGAGGGCGAGGGGATTCTGCACGTGCTCCTGCAGAACGCGCTTCAGGGGACGAGCACCGAACGTCGGGTCGAAGCCGAGGTCCGCGAGTCGATCGGCGGCGGCGGGTGTCAGCTCGAGGCCGACTCCCTTGTCCTGGAGCAATCGGCGCACGCGCTCGAATTGGATCCCGACGATCTTGCGGATCTGCTCTTTCTCGAGCTGGCGGAACAGGATGACCTCGTCGATGCGGTTCAGGAACTCCGGCCGGAACGCGGTGCGAAGGACCCGGAGGACCGCCCCCTCGCGTTCCGATTCGTCCGCGTGCGAGAGGTTCGCGAGCACGTCCGAGCCGAGGTTGGACGTCATGATGATCAGCGTGTTGCGGAAGTCGACCGTGCGACCGCGGCCGTCGGTGAGGCGTCCGTCGTCGAGCAGTTGCAGGAAGACGTTGAAGACCTCCGCGCTCGCCTTCTCGATCTCGTCGAACAGCACGACCGCGTACGGCCGGCGCCGCACCGCCTCGGTGAGCTCGCCGCCCTCTTCGTATCCCACGTAGCCGGGCGGCGCGCCGATCAGCCGCGAGACCGAGTGCTTCTCCATGTACTCCGACATGTCGATCCGCACGAGCGCACGCTCGTCGTCGAACAGGAACTGCGCGAGCGCCCGCGCGAG
>CAZBOK010000125.1:0-11045 GCA_964493525.1 uncultured Phycisphaeraceae bacterium
CGCGCGTCTGGTTCTCGGTGAACGTGTACTCGCGCCGCGTGCCGACCCCGACGGTGCCGACGATGCGCTCGTCGCCCGTGTCGTCGAGCGCGAACACCGGCACGCACAGCGCGCCGCCGACGCCGGTCTGCTTCGCCGCGGGCTTCGCGACGCCCGACGTGTCCGTCTGCAGGTTGCACATCGTGACGGGCTTGCCGGTCGCCGCCGCCTCGCCCGCGATCCCTTTGCCGAGCGGGATCTCGCCGATCATCGGCAGGAGCTGCGCCGGGATCCCTTCCTGCGCGACGAGCGTGAGGACGCCGCGCGCGGAATCGAGGCGGTGGATCGTCACGGTGTCGGCGTGGAAGCGGGTGAGGAGGATGTCCATCACCTTCTTCAGCGCGGTCGCGCGATCCGACTCGAACTGGAGCAGGCTGCGGAGGATGTTGGCGAAGTTCGTCATGGCGGGTCCGTTGCGGGAAGCGAGGGACTTTACCGCTTCGTGTTCCCGCGGACCACCCGCCGTCAGCGCGCGCGCAGGAACTCGGCGGCGGGGCCGAGCGGCCGGGTCGAGAGCGTGACGGGGCGGTGGATGCCGCCGGCGCCGTACCAATCGAACACGCGCACTTCCAAGCGGTGCGACCCGGGCGTGACGTGCTCGGTGAGGCGGATCGACTGCTTCTCGTCGAACGCGGTCTTCTTGTTCTCGATGTCGCCGCCGCCGCCGACCTTCTGGTCGTCGAACGTGACTTCGTAGGCGTCGTCGACGCCTTCGAAGTTCGCGAACAGCGACTCGCCTTCCCACTCGCGCGGGACGTGGACGTCGAGCCGGTAGGTCGCCCAGCCGTCGAGCGTCCCGAAGTTCTGCGACTCCCAGCTCCGGCCGATGCGGATCAGCGTCCACGAGTAGAAGTCGCCGTCCTTCGAGTCGGGCCGGAACAGCCAGTCCAGCGTCGTGAGATCCATCGTGTGCGCGGCAAGGCGATCCCGGATCGCGTCCTGCATCGCGTCCGACATGCGGCTCTTCGGCGGCTCGTCGCCGAGCAGCGCACGGCGGAACGTCTCGGTCAGGAAGCGCGCCGCCGCGCTGCCGTCGGTCGGCAGCGACGTCACGAGCAGGCGGCCGTCGCCGATCCCGACCTGAAACGCGAACAGCCCGTCCTTCAACACCGAGAGATCGTGCGTCTCCCAGAACGCGACGATCGGATCGACGGAGTCGAAGAGCGGCGCGCCGGGGATGAGGCCGGTCGGATGCAGGTCCTTCACCAGGAGATCGAGGAAGAACTCGGGCGGGATGTCCTTCGTCGCCGCGCTCGGCGGGAACCACGGCGACCCGGTGAGCAGCCAGTGCCGATCGCGCACGAACGAGAACGGCTCGTCGGTGCACGACAGCAGCACGCGCGCGCCCTTCTCGATCCGCGCGAGGCGGTCCGCGTCGAGCACCGTCGCCATCTCGACGTCGCCGTCCGCGCGCGGCAGCGCCGGCACGACCCAGAACGTCCAACGGTTGACGGCGTGCGTGTCGCCGCAGGTGAGCGCGACCGACAGATCGACCGGCGTCGGGCGGTCGACCTTCGGCGCGGTGATCGTGATCGAGCCCGGCGAATCGAGCGCGCCGACCGCCTGCTCGGGCACCACGATCGCGCCTTCCTGTTCGCCGAACTTCCACGCGAGCGCGCCCGCGGCGAGCGGCTCGGCTCCCGCGTGCGCGATGCCGATCGCGAGCGACGCCGTCGCGCCGGCTTCGAGCGAGCGCGCGGTGTCGCGCTCGAGCAGGAGCATCGTCGCGCCGTGCCAGCGCCAATCCTCCGGCGACCACTTCCAGTGGTTCACGTGGTCGGCGAGCCCCATCTGCGCCTGGCGGAAGTCGCGCGCGACCGAGACGACGTAGCCGCCTTCCGGGACGATGCCGCGGAACTGCTCGATCTGGTCCTTGCGCTCGTTCAGCGCGAAGCGGAACGAGTTCGCCTTGAACGGCGCGAGCACGTCCGGCCCGAACCGCGCCTTCACGCGCTCCTCCCAATCCGCCTGCGCCTGCTCGTGCAGCGGCCGGAACCAGTCGCCCGGCTTGCCGGGGAGCTGCGTGCGGTCGAGCCACGTGTCGGCGGCGATCGCCTCGCCGAGGAAGAGCGGCAGGTCGCCGTGCTGGTCGACGTACCCGTTCAACGCGTCGAGGCGCGCGGGCCAGTCGTCGTTGTTGCCATAGGGATGGTCGTCCCAGAAGTCGTGCACGCGGTTCCACGCGATCCACGACGAGTCGTCCTCGACGATCGCGCCCGGGATCCGCGCGTGCGCGCGCTCATACAACTCGGTGACGACGTCGAGGCTCGCCGACGCGCCGGTCTCGCAGGTGAGGCTGCGCAGCGCGACGCACGGATGGTTGCGGTCGTGGAGGAACAACTCGTCGAACTCGAGCGTGAGCTCGTCGCGGTGGTCGGCGTCGAGCTTCGGATGCCACGTCGGGTACTCGATCCACGCGAGCATCCCCGCCGCGTCGAGCCGCGAGAGGATGCGCTCGCTCGGCGACCACAAGCAGAACTTGATGAGGTTGAACCCGCGCGCTTTCGCCTCGGCGATCTCCGCGTCGATCACGGCGTCCGGCGGATCGGGCGCGAGGCCGGGCGGCCAGTAGCCCCAATCGAGGATGCCGCGCACGACGAACGGCCGGCCGTCGACTCCGAACGCGCGCCCCTCGATCCCGAAGCTGCGGAAGCCGGTCGACACGACGGCCCGATCCTTCGCGATGCCGTCCTTGTCCTTCAGCGTGAACCGCACCGGGTACAGCTTCGGCTTGTCGAAGTCCCACGGCTCGAACCCTTCGACCTGGATCGAGTGACGCTGCCCGTCGGTGACGTCGGCGGAGAACGTCTTGCCGTTGATCTCGATCTCGGCGGTCACCGAGTATCCGGTCGGGTCGCCGACGAGCGGCGCTTCGACGTCGAGCAGCCCGGTCTGCGAATCGCCGAGCGCGAGGAGCGAGAGGTCGTCGAGGTACGGCTCCCACGCGCCGATCAACTGCACCGAGCGCCACAGCCCGCCGAAGTGCGGCTCGATGATCGGCAGGAAGCCCTGCGTGTTGTGGCCGACGCGCTCATCGAGCAGAACCGTGAGCACGTTCTCGCCGCCGCGCTTTGCGCACGCGGAGACGTCGCAGCGAAACGGCGTCCACGCGCCCAGGTGCTCGCCGACGAACTGATCGTTCAGCCACACCTGCGCGAACGTCGCCGCCGCGTCGAAGTGGAGCAGCAACTTCCCGTAGCTGAAGTCGGCCGGGATCGTGAACGTCTTGCGGTAGGTCGCGATGCCGTCGAACTGGATGCCGAGCGCGTCCTCGAACGTGCCGGGCACCATGGCCGCGCGCCACTTCGTGTCCGCGGAAGTCGGATCGTCGGTCGTGATCTCCCACGCGCCGTCGAGCGACATCACCGCGCGATCGGGCGGCGCGGCGAGGGCGGAGCAGAGTGCGAGTGCGTGCATCCAGAGGAACATGGCGTGCGCATTCTCTGCGCCGGCGACACGGAGTGCAAACCCGGCGCGGAGCTTCGGTCCCCACGGCGACCGGCCATCGGTAGCATTCTCGGCGTCCTACGGGGGAATTCGATGATCACCGCATTGCTGTTCGCACTGCTCGCGACCGCTGTCGGCGACGATCCGATCGCCGCCCTCGTGAAGCAGGCGCGCGCGACCAAGTCGGATCAGCGGGTCGCCGCCTATGACGCGCTGCTCGCGCAGGGCGAGGCGGGGCGCGCGGCGCTCGAACCGGTGCTGCGCGAGGCGGAGAAGAGCGCGAACGAAGCGCTCCAGTCCCTGATGCACGGCAGCGTCGCCGCCAGCTTCCGATCGTGGATGAAGAAGGAGATCGAGACCGGACGGCGCGAGGCGCTCAAGATCATCCGCGACGAGAAGGCCTATCCGGACGACGCGCACGGCGCGGTCGGCCAACCGCTCGTCGACGCCGCCGTGAACAAGGTGCGCGAGCTGTGGTCGACGCCGGGCAAAGGATTCGCAGCCAAGGTTCCCGAGTGGAACGCGGCGCTCGACCGGCTGGACGAGACCACGAACTACCTGCACAAGATGAAGCTGAAGTCGACGGGCTTCGATGGCCGGGCCGCGGCGACGGCGGAACTCGATCGCGCGCTCGATCCGCGCGACGTCATGTACACGACGCCGCAGTTGAAGAAGATCGAAGAGATCGACGAGTACAACGCCACCGCGGCGATGTCGGCGACCGAAGAGGAGCGCAAGTTCGCGAAGCTGCTGAACGACTACCGCGCGATGCTCGGGCTGTCGCCGGTCGAGCTCGACGATCGACTCGTGAACTCGTGCCGCAAGCACAGCCAGGAGATGTGCGAGATGAACTACTTCTCGCACGTCTCTCCCGTGGCAGCGAACAAGACCGCCGCGGACCGCGCGCACAACGAGGGCTTCAAGGGGAGCGTGCTGGAGAACGTCGCCATCTCCGATGACGCGCGCGACGTGTTCGATGGTTGGTACACGTCCGCGGGACATCACCGCGCCTACGTCGCCGACGGCGTGATGCAGCTCGGCATCGGCGAGTGGATCGGGAAGGAAGGCGGCCACGGCCACCAGTGGACGATGGAGCTCGGCACGTCGGACTCATTGCGCGGCAAGGCGCACCAGAACCCGCTGCAGTCGCTCGCACTGCGCCGCGCGCAGTTGAAGCCGGACGACGTCGACGGCCGACTCGCGCTGGCGGAATGGTGCGTCGGCCACGATCTCGGCGACGAAGCCGCGAAGCTCTGCGACGAAGTCCTGAAGCTCGCGCCCGATCGCAAGGAAGCCCACCAGATGCTCGGGCACGTTCAAGTCGACGGCAAATGGATGAGCGTGGAGGAGCAGATCGCGCAGCAGATCACGGCAGGAAAGCTCGACGACGCGCTCGCGAGCATCGCGCAGCGCATGAAGAACAAGTCCGCGCACGCCCGAAAGGGCGCGATCGACCTGACCAAGCAGATCGACGATCCGCGCGTGACGAGGATCCTCATCGCCGCGCTGAAGGACGACGCGACGGAGATCCGCATCGTTGCGCTCGATCGAATCGGTGCGCTCGTCGCGAAGGATGCGGCGACGTCGATCAAGCCGCTGCTCGGCGACGATTCGTTCTACGTGAAGCACGCCGCCGCCGCGGCGCTGCACCACCTCGGCGACGATCGCGGAGTGCCCGTCATCTTCCAAGGGCTCCGCAGCCCGGACCTCAACACGCGGGACGACGCGCACCAGCGCGGGCTCGAGATCATGGGACAGGACTTCGGCTTCCAGTGGGATCTTCCCGAGGTGCAGCGCGCCAAGGTCGTCGACCAGTGGGAAGCGTGGTGGAAGTCCAAAGGCGGCGCGAAGTCGGGCGCGGGCTGACCGCGGCGCGAATCAGCGCAAGAGCTCGCTCAGATCCACCGCGCTCTCGCGCTTCCGCCGCGCGGAGATGCCGCCGATGGCTCCGAACATGAACGCCCGGCCGAACGTGTTCGGTCGCACGGGAAGCGAGTCGGCGAGGAACGCGAACGCGAACGCGACGAGCAGCGGCACGACCCACAGCAAGCGACGCGGGCGATCGAAGCCGTACGCGGCCATGACGGCCACCGCCATCGAGCCGACGAGATCCCACTTCATCGGCGATGCGTAGACGCAGACGAGAACGACGCACGCCGCGACGGCGGTGTGTTGCCAAGCGATCACCGGCATACGGATCCCGCTCACGACGCGACTCGCCTCCGGGCTGCCGGAATCACCGCGACGCGGATCAGCGTGATCAGGATCCACACGATCGGGAACAGGAGGAACTCGCGCGGCAGCGCGGGCGGCGTGGTTCGCAGGAACACCGCCGGAAGCGCCGCGGCCGCGGGCGCGGCCCACAGCGCGTGCCGCGAGCGTTGCCTCACGAGAATCGCTGCGGGCCCGAGCGCGCCGATGACGATTCCCAACGCGGTCACGCGCCACGCGTCCGTCGTGAAGTCGCCGAACCAACGCACCGGCGCCGCTGCGACCAGCACGAAGAGAATGCAGCAGACGAAGAACGTCTTGCCGCGCGCCGCGACAACCGCGGCTCGATCCGTCGTCTCTTCCATGCTCGGGCTCCCGTCCATCGCGTCGGATGTTCGTCGCACGGAGGCTCCCGGTCAAGCGCCGCTGTCCCCGTCACCCGCCGCACTGCCCCCGCTACACTCGACCACCCAATCGCATGCGGCACGTTCTCCTCTGCCTCGCGCTCCTCGAAGTCCCCGTCGACGACTCGGTCATTGCGCCGCTCGTCGCGAAGGCGCGCGGCACCAACTACGAGGAGCGGATCGCGGCCTATGACGCGCTGATCTCGCTCGGCGACAAGGGGAAGACGGCGCTCGAGCCGGTCCTCCGCGACGTGGAGGAGAAGGCGGCGCGCGAGTACCTCGACCTGATCCGCTCGTCGCAAGGCGGGGCGTTCAAGGGCTGGCTGAAGAAGTCGATCGAGGACGCGCGCAAGGAAGCGCTGCAGATCATCCACGACACGCGCCTCTACCCGGACGACGCGCACGGCGCGGTCGGCCAGCCGCTCGTCGACGGCAAGATCGCGCGCCTCCGCGAGCTGTGGACGAAACCGGGCCAGCTGTTCCGCGAGCGCGTGCCGGCGGTCGCGGAGAAGGTGGCGTGCATCAAGGAGATCGACGACTACCTCGTCCGCTGCGGCCGGAAGCCGAACCGGTTCGCGACCGTCGAGGAGGCGTATGCGGAGCTGGACGAAACGCTCGATCCGCCCAGCCTCGTCTACTCGCCCGCGCAGTGGAAGAAGATCGAGGACCTGAACGACTACAACCAGACCGCGCCGATGTCGGCGACCGACGAAGAGCGGCGCTTCGCGAAGATCCTGAACGACTACCGCGTGATGCTCGGGCTGCAGCCGCTCGAGCTGGACGACCGCCTGGTGTCGTGCTGCAGGAAGCACAGCCAGGAGATGCAGGACATGGATTACTTCGCGCACGAATCGCCCGTGGCGGAGAACCGCTCGCCGAACGATCGCGCGCGCAAGGAAGGGTACGGCGGCGGCGTGCTCGAGAACTGCGCGGTGAGCAGCGACGCGCAGGATGCATTCAACGGCTGGTACACGTCGTCGGGGCATCATCGCGGACTGATCGCGGGCGGCGTCACGCAGCTCGGCATCGGCCACTCGGTGAACAAGGACGGCACGATGGGCGACCGCTGGACGATGCAGGCCGGCTCGTCCGACTCGCTGCGCGGGAAGAAGCGGAACGAGAACCCGCGCCAGATCCTCGCGCTGCGCACCGCGCAACTGAAGCCGGGCGATTCGGAGACGCGCTTCCTGCTCGCGCGCTGGTGCATGCGGAACGACCTGAACGACGAAGGCGAGAAGCTGCTCGAGCAGGTGGTGCAGATCGCGCCCGATCACAAGGGCGCGCACCAGCTCCTCGGGCACGTGCGCGTGAACGGCAAGTGGATGTCGATCGAGGACAAGATCCGCCAGGACCTCGAGCACGCGTCGATCGACGACGCGATCGTGACGCTGTCGTCGCGCTTGAAGAGCGACGAGGCACGCGACCGACTCGCGGCGATCCGCGTGATGGAGAAGGTCGACGACAAGCGCACCGTGCCGCTGTTGATCGGCGCGCTGAAGGACGGCGCGTCCGAGGTGCGCATCGCGGCGTGCGATCGCCTCGCCGTGCTGAAGTCGACGGACGCGGTCGGTCCGCTCGGCGCGCTCGTGTCGGATCCGGTCTTCTACGTCGCGCATGCCGCGGCCGCGGCGCTGCATCACCTCGGCGACGATCGCGGCATCCCGGTCCTCTTCAAAGGACTGCGCAGCGGTGACCTGAACGTCCGCATCGACGCGCACCGCCGCACGCTCGACGCGACAGGGCAGGACTTCGGATACTCATGGGACCTCCCCGACGAGAAGCGCGCGAAAGTCGTCGACGAGTGGGAGGCGTGGTGGAAGTCATCGGGTTCGAAGGGCGGCGCCGCGCCCGGCTCGAACGGGAGCGCGGGCAGTGGCTGACCGAAGGTTCGAGATCGACGCCGACATCCGCAAGGCCCGCACGCCGCCGAAGGAGCTGTACGTCGACCCGGAGTTGTTCGCGGCGCAACGGGAGCGCGTGTTCGAGCGGTCGTGGCTGTTCGCGTCGCCCGCGCACGGGCTCGAGGAGCCGGGCGCGGCGCGGCCGTTCACGCTCTTGCCGGGATGCATCGACGAGCCGCTCGTCCTCGTGCGCGACACGCACCGCGAGCTGCACTGCCTCTCGAACGTCTGCACGCATCGCGCGAACATCATCGTCGAGCGCGAGTGCTCGGTGCCGAACCTGCGCTGCAAGTACCACGGCCGGCGCTTCCACCTGGACGGCACGTTCGCGTTCATGCCGGAGTTCGAGGACGTCGCGGGTTTCCCGTCGGAGAAGGACTGGCTGCAGCGGCTGCCGGTCGCCGCGTGGCGCGACCTCGTGTTCGTGAGCCTCGCGCCCGCGACTTCCGCGAACGCGGTGATCGCGGCGGTCGAGGCGCGGCTCGCGGGAGTCGACGTGACGCAGTGGACGTTCGACGCGTCGTCATCGCGCGACTACCTCATCGACGCGAACTGGGCGCTCTACTGCGAGAACTACCTCGAGGGGTTCCACATCCCGTTCGTGCACGAGGCGCTGAACCAGGTGCTCGACTTCAAGCGATACCGGACCGAGACGTTCGAGCACGGCTCCGTGCAGGTCGGCGTCGCGGCGGAGGGCGAGCCCGCGTTCCATCCGCCGGCCGGGCATCCCGATCACGGCGCGCCGATCGGCGCGTGGTACTTCTTCCTGTTCCCGAACACGATGCTGAACGTCTACCCGTGGGGGCTCTCGCTCAACGTCGTCGAGCCGATCGCGGTGAACAAGACGCGCGTGCGCTTCCTCGCGTTCGTCACCAAGCCGGAGCTGCGCGGCGCCGGCGCCGGCGGCGATCTCCATCGCGTCGAGATGGAGGACGAGGACGTGGTGCAGTCGGTGCAGCGCGGCGTGAAGTCGCGCCTCTACCGCGGCGGCCGTTACTCACCGACGCAGGAGATCGGAGTGCACCACTTCCACCGCTGGCTCGCGGAGCAGATGGGCGGGTGAGCCGCGGGCCCCGGGTCGCGAACCGCGTGACCCGGAAGCGGAATGCGGCCCCGGGCGCGAGAACTCGGGCGTGCTCAACCGTCCCGAATCCTCGCGCCCGGGGCCGCGCCCGGTTCCGCACAATGAATCTCGTGGCCCGAGTCCTCGGGCCCGGACTCAGCCCTTCCCTTCCTGCGACTTGTGCCAGGCTTCGAGCAGCTCGGCCTCGCGGTCGAGCGACATCGCGCCGGAGCGCTTGATCATCTGGTTCTGTTCGGCCTCGGGCCGCGCGTTGAACCACTCCATCGTCGCCTTCGCGGTGTCCTCGACCGAGTGGAACTTCAGCCCGGCCTTCACCGCGCGCTCGTTCTTCCAGGTGTGGAAGCCCTTCGTCTCGCCTTCGAACGGCGCCCAGATCGGGAAGCCGCCGTCGCCGCCGAGCCCGTTCTTCGTGAGGAAGTCGGTCGGCACCCACGTCAGCTTCGCGTCGCCGCCCACCGCCTTCTGACAGTCGGCGACCATCTGCTTCATCGTGAGCCGCTGCCCCGGACCGCACAGGTTGAACTTGCCCATCGTCTTCTGTTCGGCGCAGTGCACCATGAAGTCGGCGAGGTCGCGGACGTCGATGATCTGAATCGGGTCGTCGGGGTTGCCGGGCACGAGCACCTCGCCGCCCTTCGCGATGCGCCACGGCCAGTAGGTGAAGCGGCCGGTCCAGTCCTCGGGGCCGACGATGTAGCCGGGGCGGATGATCGTCGTCTTGCCGGGGCACGCCTTCTCCGCCGCCGCTTCGCAGAGAGCCTTCAACGGGCCGTAGTACTGGAACTGATCGCCCATCGTCTCGAGCGTCGGGTCATCCATCTTCCCGCACGCGGCGTCCTCGTCCTGTCCCTCCTTCGAGTTGTCCGCGTAGCACGAGATCGACGACACGTAGACGTACTGCGAGATGTTCGGCGCGAGCAGCTCGGCCGACGCAGTGACGATGCGCGGGAAGTATCCGCAGTCGTCGAACACGACGTCGAACTGCTTCCCTTCGAGCGCCTTCAGCCCTTCGCCCTTCTTCGGGTCGCGATCGCCGCGCAGTTTCTCGATCTCGGGGTAGAGGTCCGCGCGCGTCTTGCCGCGGTTGAACAGCGTGACCTTGTGCCCGCGCGCCTTCGCGGAGTCGATCAGCGCGGGACCGATCAGACCGGTGCCGCCGAGGATGAGGATGTTCAACTTCGCGTGATCCTCGCGCGCGAACGCGATGCGGCCGCTCGCGGAGAGCGCGAGGATCGAGCCGGCGGCGGACACTTGCTTCAGGAAGTCACGGCGAGATGCGGACTGGAACACGAGGATCTCCTTCGGAGAGGGCTTCGGCGCGGACAGGGGCGCGCGGTCTACGCGATGCGATTCGCGCGCGTTGGTCGGGCGGCCACGATACAAGACGCGCTCCTCTGCCGGCGTCGAGGAGGGACCGCCTCGTCCCGTCGCGTCCGATGTGCAAGAATCGCGGCCCGTGCGCTTCCTCGCCCCGATCCTGCTCGCGTCTCTCGCTCTCAACTTCGCGGTGATCGATCACGGCGATCCGATCGCCGTCGACCGCGCGATCGACGCGATCCATCCGCTGAGCTCGCTCGATCTCACGCAGCGTCAGGCCGACACCGAGTTGAAGTACCCGCCGCTGCACTTCCGGATCACCGGGCTCGTCGAGCGCGCGTGGCTGCGCGCATCGCTCGGCGCGGACGGCGCGCGGCGCTTCGTCGACGATCTCGTCGCGCGGCCGCACGTGTTCGTGCCGGGTGTCGACGTCGCCGCGCAGGACGCGACCGGGCGCACGCTGCATCGGTTGATCGTCGTCGGCCGCTGCGTGTCCGCGTTGATGGGCGCGCTCGTCGTGCTGTTCGTCGCGTTGCTCGCGCGCGAGCTGTTCGGATCGACGGCGGCGCGGATCGCCGGGGCACTCGCGGCGGTGAGTTGGCCGCTCGCGTGGTACTCGCACCAGTTGAACCTCGACGTGCC
>CAZBOK010000126.1:0-11035 GCA_964493525.1 uncultured Phycisphaeraceae bacterium
GGTGGACCTGCGTCATCGAGAACGGGACCTTGCGTCCCGACGGCTCGACCGTGAGCCCGCCCGCGAACGACAGCGCGTCGCTGGTGCGGATGCGGTAGGCGTCGGCGCCGACGATCGGCGCATCGTCGTCCCGCTTCTCGAAACGGCCGCCGATCACGCCGGCGTTCGGACGCCCGTAGCCGAGGGCGACCGTCACGAGGCCCGGCGCGTGTCCCGGGAGGATGTACGCCGGGATCTCGAGGCTCTTGCCTCCGACCTTCAGCGTGACCATCGTCTCGTTCTCGACGCGCAGCGCGCTCGCCGTCGCCGGGCCGATCAGCGCGCAGTTGTCCCAGACGACCTTCGTCATGAAGTCGGGGAGCTCCTGCAGCCATGCGTTGTTCGAGAAGCGCCCGTCGAACACCTTCGAGCACGCCTTGAAGGCGATCTCGAGCTGCCCGTTCGAAGGCAGCGCGGGGGCCGCGGCGGTCACGATGTCGGCGAGGCCGGACTTCACCTGGACGTTCTCGGCCGGGAACGCGGAGCCTTCGAAGAGCCCGTCGTGCACCGCGACGCGCCAGGTCTTGTCGCCGGCGGCGCCGAGCATCGGCTCGAAAGCGCGGTGGACCAGCTCGTAGCCGTCGGTGATCTCGTCGCCGGAGAACAGCGCGAGGACTTCCGCCGAGCTCTTGCCGTCCCAGATCGGCGCGATGCAGGGCTGGACGATCGAGATCGTCCCGTCGAACGCGCGGCAATCGCCCCAGCTCTCGAGGTAATGCGCGAGCGGCAGGTGCATCGAGCACTTCTTCGAGGTCTCGTCGACGTGCGAAGCGAGGTGGATCGACGTCTCGACCTTCGCGAGCGCGGCGGCGAAATCGAGATCGGCCGGCGCGTCGTAGACCGGGTTGCCTTCGAGCACGAGCAGCGTCTGAACGCGGCCCGCGTTCATCTCGGCGACGAGGTCCTTGATCGACTGCGCGTGCGTCGGGCGATCGACTTCCGCGGAGTAGGTGATCGTGGCGCCGACGTTGCCGAGCGACTCGTTCAACCGCGCGACGTGCGCGACGACGGCCGGGGGCTGCGACGCGCCGACCGCGATCAACGAGCGGCCGCGCTTCTCCTTCAGGTCCGCGGCGAGCGCGGTCGCGAAGCGCTCGGCCTTCGCGTCGCCGCCGAGCGGGCCGGCGGACGCGCCGCCGACGCCGAGCTTCGACTCGAGGAGCTGGACGAACGCGCCGATCAGGCCGGGTCGCAGCGGCAGGCGGTGGTCGGCCGACGAGCCGGTCACCGAGAAGTCGCCCTCGACCGCGTACAGGCGGTTCATCGTGCCCGCCTCGGGCGAGCGGCGACGCGCGAACTCGCGAGCGTGGCGGATCGCGGAGGGGTGCCCCTCGAGGAGGTCGCTGTCGAGGCTGACGATCACGTCCGCCGCTGCAACCTTGTAATGCATGCGCATCGGACGCCCGAACGCGAGGCGGGTGCCTTCGCGCAAGTTGTCATCCGACACGGGTTCATGCTCGAACCACCGCGCCTTCGGGAGCGCCGCGGCGAACCGCTTCTTGAGGTCGGCGATGGTCAGCGAGGAGGTCGCCCGCGCGAGGACGGCGAACCCCTCGCCCTGCTTCTGGCGCGCGCGCCCGAGGACGCCCGCAGCGGCCTTCGTGACCTCGTCCCAGGACAGCGTCTTCCAGTTGTCGCCCGTGCGCTGCATCGGCGCGCGGCTGCGATCGGGGTCGTAGAGGCCGAGGATGCTCGCCTGCGCCCAGGTCCCCGCGGCGCCGAGGCTCTCGGGATGGCGCGGGTTGCCCTCCATCTTGATGGGGCGGCCGTCATAGCAGGTCGCGACGAGCGGCTGGCCCGATCCGCAGAGTTCCATCGCGGTCGAGAAGTGCTGCGGCACGCCGGGCTTCCGAATCTCGCCGCGCTGGTTCTCGACGGCGAGATGATCTTCTTCCCAGCGGCAGCCGCCGGCTGCGGCGAGCGTCGCCGACGCACCGAGCAACTGCATGAAGCGGCGACGCGAGTACCCGTCGAGCTTGTCGGCGTCGACCTCGGGGAACTCGCGCTTCAGGAGCTTCTTGAACTCCGCTTCGTTCTCGAGCTGCTGAACGCCGCGGTAATAGGTCTTCCGGGTCTCGGTCACGTCTCGCTCCGCGGCCGCCGGGTTCACCGGTGGCAGGTCGAACAGTCGGTCGAAGTCTTGACGTCGTATTCCTTCATCAACCGCTCGCCGAGGGTGCGGCGGTCTTCCTGCGTCGTCCAGTCGAGCTGGGTGACGAACTCGCGCGGCCGGAGGCGCGGCGCCGGGTCGCGGTGGCACTCGAGGCACCATCCCATCGACAGCGGCATCTCCTGCTTCACGACCTCCATCTTGTCGATGCGTCCGTGGCACTCGACGCACGACACTCCCTTGTTCACGTGCGCGCTGTGGTTGAAGTACACGTAGTCCGGCAGGTCGTGCACCTTCTTCCACATCAGCGGCTTGCCTTCCGCGTGCGCCTCGCGCAACGGCTTCAGCTTGTCGCTCGTCACGCGGATCCGCTCGTGGCAGTTCATGCACACGGACGTCGGCGGGATGCTCGCCTGCGCGGTCTGCTCGACGGTGTTGTGGCAGTACCGGCAGTCGAAGCCCATGTCCCCGGCATGGAGCTGGTGGCTGTAGGGGACGGGCTGGATCGGCTGGTATCCCACGTCGGTGGTCTTCGGCGAGAAGCCGAAGTAGATGACCACCGTCGCGTACACGAGTCCGCCGACCGCGGCGAGTCCGGAGAGCTCGCGCAGCTTGTTGGTCCAGCTCGGAAAGAAGGGTTCCGCCATGGCTCCGTTTCCGTCGGGCGCCCGCCATCGGAGGCGGCGCGCCGGGTTTCGCGTTCTGTCTTCGAGCCGATCCGGGCGTGCAAGTCGGAGCCGGGAGCTTAGTTTTCGCGCTTCCCGTGGGAATGTGGCAATTCGTCGCAGAAGCGCCGATTCCCGTGCGCCGGCGCGACGACGACTCGGACGCGTTCACCGGCGAGCGGAGCGCGCCGTTCCCTCTCGCCGGTCGCGGGGCCGATCACTCCGGTGCGTACTTCTGCAGCTTGCGCTGCAGCGAGCGCCGATGGATGCCGAGGCGCCGCGCCGCTTCCGAGATGTTCCCGCCGCAGTCGGCGAGCACGCGCTGGATGTGTTCCCACTCCGCACGTGCGAGCGTCGGCGCCTGATAGTCCTTCGTCGTCGACATCGGCGCCGCGCCGCGCTCGAACGCGGCGAGGATGTCGTCCGCGTCCGCGGGCTTCGGCAGGTAGTTGGTCGCGCCGAGCTTCGTCGCGTCGACCGCGGTCGCGATGCTCCCGTAGCCGGTGAGCACGATGATCCGCGTGGCCGGATCGACTTCCTTCAACCCCTTCACCAGCTCGAGGCCGGATCCGCCCGGCATGCGGAGGTCGACGACCGCGAGCTCGGGAGAGTCCTGACGCGCGAGCGCGAGCCCCGACGGAACGTCGCCCGCCGTGCGGACGTCGAAGCCGCGACTCTCGAGCGCGCGCGCGAGTCGGCCGCGGAAGATCTCGTCGTCGTCGACGATCAGCACCGACTGGCGTTCGGCGTCGCTTCGCGAGGTGTCGGGCGGGGTCGGGTTCGTCGCCATCGTCGTCTCGTGCGCGTCACGCGCTCGATCGGCTGCCTTGAATCGGCGGACTGTAGCGCGGCGGGATCACGACGCGAACCGTCGTCCCGCTCCCTTCGACGGAATGGAACCGCATCCGACCGTCGAGGCGCTCCACGACCATCCGCGTCAGGAAGAGTCCGAGTCCCATTCCCTTGCCGGGCTCCTTGGTGGTGAAGAACGGGTCGGTCGCGCGCGCGATCGTCTCGTCCGACATTCCGGCGCCGCGGTCGCGCACGTCGACCTGCACGCGATCGGTCAGCGCCTCGACGCGCAGTTCGACGCGCAGCGGCGCGGCCGAGGCGTCGAGCGCGTTCTTCACGACCTGACGCAGCGCGAGCGCGAGCGCCTTGCCCGGCACCTTCAGCGAACGCTCGCGCTCCTCGCCGCCGATCGTGACGTCGACGCGCTCGCGGCCGACGAGGTTCGCGATCGCCTGATCGACGAGCGCGGGGATCGTGAACGGCGCGAACTCCTCGCCCGCGCTCTGGCCCGCGTCGGCAGCCATCTGGTCGAGGATCGCGCGGCAGCGTGCGACCTCGCTGCGGATCAACCGCGCGTCCTCGACCTCTCCGCCGTCCGGCAGGCGCCGCATCAGCGCGAGCTCGAGCTCGCGCGCGACCAGCGCGATCGTCGACAGCGGAGTCGACAGCTCGTGCGCCGCGCCGGCAGCGAGCGTCGCGAGCGATTCGAGGTGCGAGCGCTCCGCCTGCCGGCGCTTCTCCTCGCCGAGCTCCTGCTCGCGGCGGCGCAGCTCGGCGGTCACGCGCGCGACGAACGTCGCGATCACCATCGCCGCGGCGCAGAACGCCGCGATCCAGCCGCGCAGGAACAACGAAGTGCGTCCGGTGAAGTCGCGCGGGTCGCCGCGCGCGGGCGCGTAGTCCATGTGATCGAGCTCGGGCAGCGGCAGGTGGAACACGAACAACGTCGCGAAGCACAGCAGGCCGAGCGCGCAGATCGCCGCGGTCCAGCGCGCGCTCAACACGACCGCCGACAACACGATGTTGACGAGGAAGAACACCGCGAACGGGTTGGTCGGTCCGCCGGTGAGGTAAAGCAGCGCGGACAAGAGCGCGATGTCGACCATCATCACGGTGCCGAGCGCGATCTCGAGCCGCGCGGGCGTCGGCGGGCTCTCGCCGCGCCGGAACACGCCGCGGAACCAGCCCTCGAGCGCCGTGTTCGACAGCGCCTCGAACGCGAGGATCGACATCAGTCCGAACGTCGGCAGCTCGACGCCGAGGATCGACCGCACCAGGACGATCGTCGCGAGCTGTCCCGCCGCCGCGAGCCAACGCAGCTTCAGGATCCACGAGAAGTTGATCCGCATGCGCTCGAGGCGCGGTTCGTCGGCGAGCGCGTTCATCGCGGGAACGGTTTTATCAATCCGCCTGCTACCCTCGTGCCCCGCATGAAAACGGACTCGTGGCGCGAGCTCTCCGAAGCGATGAAGAGGCACCCCGCCGTCTTCGTGCTGGGCGTGCCGCGGAGCGGGACCACCGTGCTCCGCAACACGATCGCGCGCCTTCCGGAGTTCCGCGCCGCGCCGCGCTCGAACGTCGAGACGCGCATCTTCGTCGCGCCCGAGCGCGTGCTCGCGCCGCGTGCGAAGGGCTCCGAGCGCATCCTCCGTTGGCTGAACGACGACGCGGGCGCCGCCGATCGTCTCGCCGCCGCCGCGGCAGCGGCGCGCGAGTCGTCGGAGCTCACCGCGTTCCCGACCGGCGCGACTCCCGCGCACCAACGCTTCCTTGCGGAGCGGAACGATCACCTCGTGCGGCTCTTCTTCGGCTTCGGCCTCGCGGCGAACGGGGCGCACCGCGTGCTCGAGAAGACGCCGCGGCACATGTACCACCTCGACGAGATCCGCTCGACGTTCCCCGCCGCGCGCGTCCTGATGTGCGTGCGCCACCCGGTCGACGTGTACAGCTCGTACCGCAAGAAGCTCGCGCAGCACGAGCGCAACGATCGCTTCGAGCCGCGTCATCAATGGCTGAAGATCAAGCCGAAGCTGTTCGGCGAGCGGTTCGCCGCCTGGGCCGCGACGATGCTCGACCACGAGGCGCGCGATCCCGCGACGTACCGCGTGGTCCGCTACGAGACGCTGACCGCGGACCCGCGCGCCGAGGTCGCTCGCGTCTGTGAGTTCATCGGCGTTCGGTTCGAGCCCGAAGTGCTGTTCGACGCCGTCGACGAGCAGCGCGATCGCGCGGGCTCGCCGCTCCCGTCGACGCGGCTCACCGCGAACGCGAAGAAGTGGCGCGACCACTTGAGCGAATCGGACGCGCGCAAGGTGGAGGTCCACGCGGCGTCCGCGCTCGACCGCCTCGGATACCCGCGCGTCGCCGAGGGGGCCGCCGGATGAGCGACGAGGCCCGCGAGCTGATCGCGCGGATGGCGGACGAACCCGCGGTGTTCATCGCCGGCGTCGCGCGCAGCGGCACGTCGGCGTTGCGCGCCACGCTCGAGCGCCATCCGTCGTTCCGCCCGCGCGCGGATCGCTCGCCCGAGACCCATCTCTTCGTGCGGCCGGAACTCGTGCGCGACGTCACGGCCGGCCGCCGCCGGCAGCGACTGTTCGAGTTCCTCCTCGAGGATGATGCGGCGGCGCGGCGCGTCGATCGGCTTGCCGCGACGGTTCCCGAGCCGGGGCATCCCGAGCTCGCGCGCGTGTTCTTCGGCGTGGCGAAGGAAGTCCGCGGCGTGCGGCGCGTGTTGGAAAAGACGCCGCGCCACGTGCTCTTCCTGCGCGAGATCGACGCCGCGTTCCCGCGCGCGAAATTCCTGCTTTGCGCCCGTCACCCACTCGACGTCTACAGCTCCTACCGGAAGCGTCTCCACGACGACGAGCAGCCCGACGGCGTCGTCGCCGCCGGCAAAGAGTGGCTCACCGCGACACCGGCCGACTTCGCGCGCGACTACGCCGAGAAGATCGGCCTCGCGGCGGACTGGTGCGAGCGTCATCCGGAGCGGAGTCTCCTCGTGCGCTACGAAGACCTGACCGCGGACCCGCGCGCCCAGCTTGAGCGCATCTGCCGTTTCCTGAACGAGCCGTTCGCCGCGCGCGAGTTGTTCGAGCCGGGCGCCTCCGGTTCCGCCGAGCGGCGCGCCGGTTCGCCCGATCCGAGCGCGCCGATCACCGCGAACGCGAAGCGTTGGGACGCCTGGCTCGACCGCCCCGACGCCCTCGCCGTCGAGTCCGGCACGGCTGCCGCGATGAAACGCGTCGGATACAGCCGATACTTACCCTGACGTGACCGGTACACGGGGGCATCGGGATAGGATGCGGCCCCGTCGAGTTCGGTCGAGCCGTGCCGTGAGGCGGTCCGTCGCACTACCCGCCGGGAAGAACCGATGCAGCGAACACGTGGCGCCGGGATGCCGCATTTGCTCGCGGGGCTCGTGGTCCTCGTGCTCGTCGTCTGTGCGATGCTCGTCCTGTTCGGATCGTCGAGCGGCACGGAGTCCGACGACGCGCGCGCCGCGACGATCGGCGGCGCCGCCGCGATGCCGAACGCGCTCGACGCCCCCGGCCCCGCGGACGCGAGCGGCACCGCGGAGCGAACCGAGTCCGCGGCCGAGATCGCCGCGTCGCAACCCGCATCGCAACCGGGCGCGCTCCCGCCCGACGCCACCGGAGTCACGGGTCGCGTGATCGGCCGCACCGGCAAGCCCGAGAGCGGCGTGACGGTGACGATGCAACGTTGGGTCGATCACAAGGACGCGGAGCGCTTCGGCGTCACCATCCCGCCGAACAAGAACTCCGCCGTGTACGAGCGGAGCGCGGAGAGCGGGATCGACGGCGTCTTCACGATCATCGACCTCGTGCCCGACGAAGGGTTTTCGATCCTCGCGACGTCGCGCGACGGCCTGCTCGGCCGGGTGAACTCGGTCGACGTCGTGTCCAAGCTCGTGCGCGACGTGGGCGATGTTCCGATGGTGCGCGGCGCGCGCGTGTCCGGCATCGTCCGCACTGAGGGCGGCGGCGGCGTCGCGGCGGCCGAAGTGCAGGTCGGCTGGCAG
Source organism: uncultured Phycisphaeraceae bacterium (assembly GCA_964493525.1). Classification (GTDB taxonomy): domain Bacteria; phylum Planctomycetota; class B15-G4; order B15-G4; family JADJEK01; genus CAZBOK01. The sequence goes on from CAZBOK010000126.1 coordinate 7,649, forward strand.
CGTCGCGCCGAGCCGATCACCACCGACGCGCAAGGCCGGTTCGACGCGGGAACGATCTACCCCGGCCGCCAGCAGATCCGCGTGAAAGCGCGCGGTTACGGGCTCGCGGACGCGATGGAGCGCGAGTTCGTGGCGGGCGACGTCGTCACCGATCTCGAGATCACGCTCGTGATGTCCGCGGCGATCACCGGCCACGTCGTCGATCCCGCGGGCCGCGGCATCGCGAACGCGATGATCCAATGCGACCGCGAGAACGACGACCAGTTCATGGGCTCGTGGTCCGGTGACTACCAATACACCGACGTCACCGGCGCGTTCGCGTTCGAGTCGACGCCGCCGGGCAAGTACAGCCTGTGGGTCAACGCCGAGGGATACGGGTACACGCAGCGTGAGAACGTCGTCGCTGGCGGCCCGCCGATCGAGATCACGATGCAGAAAGCGGCGACCATCGAGGGCCGGGTGGTCGACGCGCGCACCGGAGACGGCGTGCGGCCCAGGAAGATCTCGCTCGAGTGGATCCCGCCGTGGAACCGGAACGACCCGAACCCGACGTTCGAGGAGTACTGGAGCGACATCGATCCCGAGACGCAGCAAGACGGCCGCTTCCGGATCGGGCTGTCGGAATCGGGCCGCTTCAAGGTCGTCGTCGAAGCCGACGGGTTCACGAAGGCGCGCTCGGAGCCATTCGAGCTCGGAGCGCACGGCACGGTGAACAACGTGTTGATCCGCGTCGAAGCGGGTCGCGTTCTCATCGTCACCGTCACCGACAAGTCGACGCGCGCGCCGATCGAGGGCGCGATCGTCGAGCTGTTCGAGAAGCAGCAGGTCGACCCCGCCGACGCGCCGAACTACCCGCCGGACTACACGGGCGTCGAAGACCTCGCGAACCGCGTGAGCCGCGCGCCGACCGACGCGTCGGGAGTCGCGAAGCTGTCGGCGTTGAAGAAGGGCGATCTCGTCGCGATCGTGACGAAGCGCGGGTTCGCGCGCGCGCGGCAGAACGACGTGCACGTCGAGGAGCTGGCGGACCCGGCGCCGATCGCGATCGCGCTCGGCCTCGGCGGCGGCATCGAAGGGCGCGTGTTGAACAATCGCGGCGGGCCGGAGCCGGCGCTGCGCGTGACCGCGAACGGACCGAAGGGCGAGTCGGGCGCCGCCGTGTCGGTCGAACAGGGCCGGTATCGCATCGAGAACCTCGCTCCCGGCCGATACGCGGTCGCCGCGGCGGTGGAGGACGGCGGGTTCATCGTCGAGAAGCGCCAGGAGGACGACCGCGAGATCCCCGAGCAGGAGCGCTTCCCGGTGGTCGTCACCGACGGCGCGTACACGCAGCACGACGTGACCGTCGAGCGCCAGGACGCCGGGACGCTCGCGGGCACGGTGCTGATGAACGGCATCCCCGCCGCGGGACTCACCGTGATGGCGAGTCGCGTCGAAACCGGCGGTCGCCGCCGCAACTACTTCCGCTGGGAGAACCAGGCCAAGACCGACGCGCTCGGCGCGTTCCGCTATCGCCGACTGAAGCCGGGGAACTACCACCTCACGGTGCATCGCGGCTGGCAGCACATGTTCGACGGCGGCGACGCACTGGTGCAGTCGGGCATCGACGGGAACATCACGATCGACATCGCGCTCGGCAGCGTCACCGGCCGGGCCGTCGACGGCGACGGCAACCCGCTCGCGGGCGCGAACATCCAGTTGCAGAAGAAGCAGGATCCGTCGCACCAGCAGATGTTCTGGTGGGGCGGCAACCTCGCGGCGCAGACGGACGCCGACGGACGGTTCACGATCGATGACGTGCAGCAGGGCGCGTACTCGTTGAACGCGACGATGCGCGGGTACCAGCGCGTCAACATCGAGTCGGTCGACGTGGTCGGTCGGCGCTCGAGCGGGCCGTTCGATCTCAAGATGAAGAAGGGCGGTTGGGTCCACGTGCGGATCGCCAACGCCACCGCGTCGGACCGCAACTCGACCTGGTACATGTTCTCGATGTCGGACGAATCGGGAAACGGCATCATGTCCTCGTGGCAAAGCCTCGACGCGGATGGATGCACATGGATCGAAATGCCGAAGCCGAGCGGGACGCTGACGGTGCAGAGCCAGAACGACGACAACCTCCCGTCGCGCACCGGCACGGCGCCGGTCAAGATGGAGGACGGCGCGAACGCCGAGGTCTCGGTCTCCCTGCAGTGACGGACGGAGGTGCGCGATGCCGCGGCTGACGCGCATCTACACGCGCACCGGGGACGACGGCACGACCGCGCTCGGCACCGGCGCGCGCGTCCCGAAGACGAGCGCGCGGATCGCGGCCTACGGCGAAGTCGACGAGCTGAATTCGGTGATCGGCGTCGCGCTCGCCGAGGGGCTCGACGCGTCCGTCGATCAGGTCCTGCGCCCGATCCAGAACGAGCTGTTCCACCTCGGCTCCGACCTCTGCTTCCCCGAGGCGGACAAGGCGCGCGTGAAGATCCCGCAGATCGAGGCGCGCCACGTCGATGCGCTCGAGGCCGCGATGGATCGATTCTCCGAGCATCTCGCGCCGCTCGAGAACTTCGTCCTGCCGGGCGGCTCGCCCGGAGCGGCGCGCCTGCACGTGGCGCGCGCCACGTGTCGCCGCGCCGAACGCGCCGTCGTCGCGCTCGCCGCGATCGAGCCGATCGGCGCGTTCGTCGTGCGCTACCTGAACCGGCTCTCCGACCTCCTGTTCGTGCTCGCGCGCGTCGAGAACCAGCAGCGCGGGGTGCAGGACGTGTGCTGGAACAGCCGCGCGTGATGCATCGGGTGCTCGTGGCCGGAGCTGGCCCCGCGGGCTGCTCGGCCGCGATCGCCCTGCGCGCGCGCGGACACGAAGTCGTCGTCGCCGACGGCGCCACGCGCGACGAGAAACCGTGCGGCGGCGGGATCCCGTGGCGCGGGCAGCGTGAGTTCGCGGACCTGCTGGCGGGGATCCCGCGGCGGGAGGTGTTCGGCGCGCGCGTCCGGCTCGACGACGATCCGGACGTCGTCGTCCCGCTCGGGCGGCCGCTCGCCATCTTCTCGCGCGCCGCGCTCGACTCGGCGCTGCTGGGGCACGCATCCGCCGCGGGCGCGCGCGTCGTCGCCGCTCGCGCGGCCGACCTCGTCGCGACGGCGCGCGGGTTCGCGTGCGACGTCGGCGGCGACACGATCGAGTGCGACTATCTCGTCGCGGCCGACGGCGCCGGCTCGCCGACCGCGCGGCGGCTCGAATCGATCGGCAAGCTCGCGCGGCGCGAGGCCGCGGCCGACGCGGTCAGCCTCTCGACCTACGTGCCCGGCCGGAAGGAGCAGGAGATCCGGCTCGCGTTCCGCCGCGGCGTGTGCGGCTACGCGTGGTCGTTCCCGCGCATCGATCACGTCGAGGTCGGG
>CAZBOK010000127.1:0-11002 GCA_964493525.1 uncultured Phycisphaeraceae bacterium
ACTGCCCGGACGGGCCGCTGCGCCTGATGGCGCATTGGCCGGGACAGACTCTGCTCCCCGCGATCGTGCTGGACGGCGTGCGCGCGGGCGACGCGGAGGTGACCGTCGTGCTGCCGCGCGAATCGCGTCCGACCGCGCGCATCGTCGGGCGTGTCGCGGACCAGGACGGCGCTTCGCTCGTCGGCGCGGAGGTCGCGATCCTCATGGTCGGTCCCGCATCGACGACGCCGAGCCCGGCGGGCGCGCCGGACCGCTTCCCGTTCGGGACGCTCGTCCTGGCCGGCGCGGACGGATCGTTCGCGAGCCCCGCGCTCTCGCCCGGGCGCTACGCGGTGAACGTGCGGCACGCGAGCGTTCCGCCGTTCGAGACGGAGCGGCGCGATCTCCGTGCCGGCGAGACGTGGGACCTCGGAACGCTGCGCCTCGGGAGCGGCGGCGGCGTCGAGGTCGCGTTGACCGGCGATGCCGCGGCGCTCGCGGAGCCGCACTGGATCTTCTTCTTCCGCGCCGATGACCTCGCGCCGGCGAGCATCCGCGAGCAGGACGGACGGCTGCTCGCGCGCGATCTCACGCCCGGCCGCTACCGCCTGTTCATCGGCGGTCAACGGACGCGCACCGCGACGCTCGACGTCGACGTGAGCGGCGGCGACGTGCGTCGCCTCGACCTGCGGCTCGCAGCGGCGACATCGCACACGGCGATCGCGGTCGCCGACCCGGGCGGCGCGGCGCGCACGGTGCGCATCGAGATCACGGACGCGCGCGGCGCGCTCGCGTTCGCCGGCAACCTCCGGCGCGACGGCGGCGGAGGGTTTTCGTTCGCGCTCGCGCTCGCGCCCGGCGCGTACGTCGTGCGCGCGATCGGCGCCGGCGGCGCGGGTGCGTCCCGCGAGTTCGACGTGACGGACGGAGCGGGTGACTCGACGGTGGAGCTCACGCTTCGCTGAGCCGTCCGGCGGCCGCGACGACGCGCCGGAATCCGTGTCGGTCGGCGCGGGCGCTCTGCGTCCGCCCGATCGATGAACGCCACCACCGCCGTCGCCCTCGCGAACGATCCCGCGCTCGTCTCTCGCCGGCGCATCCTCCATGCCGCCTGGATGGCGATCGCGCTCGCGATCCTGATCGAAGTGCTGCTCGTGCTCCTGCGCCAGCGCGCGAGCGCGGCGGCGGCCGTCGCGGACTTCGCGGGAAAGGTGTCGTGGTCGGTGATCGTGTGCGGCGCGCTCGCCGTGGCGCGCGCGGCCGGCAAAGGCGCGATGGGAGTCGTCGGCTTGCTCGCGTCGCCGCTCGCGTTGACCGTGGCTCGGATGAGTCACAAGGCCGCGAGCCAGGCGCTCGGATTGCCGCCGAGCGGCGCCATGCCCGCGTGGGCGATCCTCGTCGTCAAGTCGATCGAATACGCCGCGCTCGGCCTCGCCATCGAGTGGCTCGTCCGCCGCGGCCTCGGGATGAAGGCGCACGCGAGCGCCGGTCTCGCGGTCGGCGCGCTCTTCGGCGGGACGATCGTCGGGATGCAGGCGCCGGCCGACGCGCTCGTCGCGGTGTCGCAGGGAGTGAACGAAGTCCTGTTCCCCGTCGGATGTTCGCTGACGCTGTATGCCGCGGACCGGATCGCGAAGCGCGGGGCTCCCGGAACCACGAGCGCCTGATCTTGTAGTCCTCCCGTTCGTCGCGCCCGCGGCCGAGCCCGGTCCCTCTCGCTTCGGCCCGCGGCCCGTATCGCCGCGCCCCGCACCTTTTCCATCCTTCTCCCTCGCTCCTTGATCGCCCCGCCTTCCTCCGGTCGAATCCGCCGCGGCCCTTCTCCGCGCTCTCCACCCGAGGTCCTTTTCCGTGCCCAAACCGAACGTCGCCTACGACGAGAAGGCGATCAAGACCCTCGACGCGCTCTCGCACATCCGACTGCGCACGGGCATGTACATCGGCCGCCTGGGCGACGGCTCGAACCCGCAGGACGGCATCTACGTGATGCTGAAGGAGGTCATCGACAACTCGGTCGACGAGTTCATCATGGGCGCGGGGAAGCGCATCGAGGTGACGCGCGACGGCGCGACGGTGACGGTGCGCGACTACGGCCGCGGGATCCCGCTCGGCAAGCTCGTCGAGTGCGTGTCGCAGATCAACACGGGCGGCAAGTACAACGACGACGTCTTCCAGTTCTCCGTCGGGTTGAACGGCGTCGGCACCAAGGCCGTGAACGCGTTGTCCGCGTCGTTCGAGGCGTCGGCTTGGCGCGAAGGCCAGTGGAAGCGCGCGAAGTTCGAGCGCGGCAAGCTGATCGAGGAGAAGCATGGCCGCGCGACCGACGTCGCATCCGGCACGCAGGTGACGTTTTCGCCGGACCCCGAGATCTTCGGCCGCTTCGCGTGGGACGACCAGATCATCGATCACCGGCTGAAGTACTACTGCTACCTCAACTCCGGCCTGAAGGTCGTCTACAACGGCCAGACCTACCAGAGCGCGAACGGACTCGCCGACCTGCTCACCGCGGAGCTCGGCACCGAGCCGGCGCTCTACGACGTCTGCCACGCGCGCCTCGATCGCCTGGAGTTCGCGTTCACGCACACGAACCACTACGGCGAGACGTTCTACTCCTTCGTGAACGGGCAATACACGAACGACGGCGGCACGCACCAGAGCGCGTTCCGCGAAGCAATCCTGAAGGCGGTGAACGAGTTCGCGAACGCCGAATTCACGGGCGAGGACGTGCGCGACGGGATCTTCGGCGCGATCGCGATCAAGCTGCAGGACCCGGTCTTCGAGAGCCAGACCAAGAACAAGCTCGGCACGACGACGGTGCGGCCGTGGATCCTGAACGAAGTGCGCCAGCAGCTCGTGATCTGGCTGCACAAGAACCCGCCGGCCGCGCAGAAGCTGCTCGACAAGGTGAAGACGAACGAGCGGATCCGCAAGGAACTCGCCGCGATCAAGAAGGACGCGCGCGAGCGCGCCAAGAAGATCGCGATCCGCATCCCGAAGCTCACCGACTGCAAAGTGCACTGCGGCGACGGCGACGCGCGCGCGGACGAGAGCTCGATCTTCCTGGTCGAGGGCGATTCGGCCGGCGGCACGATCATCCAGTGCCGCGACGTCCACACGCAGGCCGTGTATTCGCTGCGCGGCAAGCCGCTCAACGTGCACGGGCTCGCGCGCGACGCGATCTACAAGAACGAAGAGCTCTACAACGTGATGCAGGCGCTCGGCATCGAGAACGGGCTCGAGGGGTTGCGCTACGCGAAGGTGGTGATCGCCACCGACGCGGACGTCGACGGGATGCACATCCGGAATCTCCTGCTGACGTTCTTCCTGCGCTACTTCGACGAGCTGGTCACCAAGGGGCACGTCTACATCCTCGAGACGCCGCTCTTCCGCGTGCGCAACAAGCAGGAGACGCGGTACTGCTACGACGAGAAGGAGCGCGACCGCGCCGCGGCGGAGATCAAGGGGCCGGAGATCACGCGCTTCAAGGGACTCGGCGAGATCAACGCGAAAGAGTTCGCGAACTTCATCGGCGACGCCATCCGACTCACGCAGGTCGACGTCGAGAACCTCGGCGCGATCCAGCAGTCGCTCGAGTTCTACATGGGGAAGAACACGCCGGAACGGAAGGACTTCATCGTCGGGAACCTCGTCACCGACGTCGTGTGACCCCGATCCTCGGGAGGCGACCGTGGAGAGCCGCCGCGCGGATCCGCGGTCTCGAACGCGCTCTTGATCGACAAGTTCTGGGCGCGCCCTAGATGACCGACCGCGATTCCGCCCGGGCTCGCGATCCGGGCCGAATCGCGGTCGGTCATCTAGTTCAGCGGCTTGCCGGCGCCGCCGTGGGGGACGCGAGCGGTCCGCAGGCGACGCTCACGCGGCCCGCTTCGATCACGACGACCGCTTCGACGTCGTCCTCGATCGATCGCACGATCGTGACGCGCGCTTGCGGAGGGAGCGCGGGGCCAGGCGGGGACGAGCGCGAGTGCATGGCGGGATTTTCGGCCGGACGTACGACTGATATCAAGCACTTTATGTGGAAGAGTCAGCGGGCCGTCGCTCCGCGTCGTCCGGCGTTCGCCGGCTCGGCTCGCGAAGTCGATCGCTACCCTGTCGCGCCATGACCGAGCGCGCGCTCTTGATGATCCCCGGACCGATCGAGGTGTCCGCCGCCGTCCTCGCGGCCGCGGCCGAGCCGCCGCGCAGCCACGTCGCGCCGGACCTGATCGACCGCTTCGGCGCCGCGCTCGCGGCGATGCGGCGCGTCTGGCTGGCGGCTGACGACGCGGTGCCGGTGATCCTCGCCGGCTCCGGAACGCTCGCGATGGAGTTCACGGTGCAGAACCTGGTCGACCGCGACGACGCCGTCGTGCTCGTCGACACCGGGTACTTCTCCGAGCGCATGGGGGAGATGCTCCGACGTCGCGGGGCGCGCGTGACGCGCATCGGCGCCGACCCGGGTGAGTCGCCGGGGATTCCGGAAGTGGACGCGGCGCTCGCGAAGACCGGCGCGCGCTTCGTGTTCGCGACGCACGTCGACACGTCGACCGGCGTGCGCACGGACGCCGAGGCGATCTGCGCGCTCGCGCGGAAGCACGGCGCGATGTCGGTGTTCGACGGCGTGTGCGCGACCGCGGCGGAACGCTTCGAGATGAAGGCGTGGGGCGCGGACGCGTACCTCACCGCATCCCAGAAGGCGATCGGCCTGCCGCCCGGGCTCGCGCTCGTCGTCCTCTCCGCGCGCGCCGCCGAGCGGCGCAAGTCGCTGCGCGAGCCGCCGCCGCTCTCGCTCGATCTCGAAGCGTGGCTCCCGATCCTGCGCGCCTACGAGGAGCGGAAGGCCGCCTACTTCGCGACGCCGGCGACGACGCTCGTGTGGGCGCTCGCGGTCGGGCTCGACGAGATCCTCGCGCATCCGATGGCCGACCGATTCCGGCTGCACGAGAAGTCCGCGCGCGCGCTGCGTCGCGCGTGGGCGAGCCTCGCTCTCGAGACCGTTCCGCACCGGCCCGAGCACGCCGCGAACACGCTGTCGGCGCTGCGCTTCCCGAAAGGCGTCGGTCCCGAGCTCGTCGCCGCGATCCGGCAGCACGGCGTGATCGTCGCGGGCGGGCTGCACCCCGCGATCAAGACGACCTACTTCCGCGTGGGCCACATGGGCGACGTGCTGAACCGGCCGGCCGATCTCGAGCGCACCGTTCGCGCGGTGGCCCGCGGCCTCGCGGACTGCAATGCGCCTCGCGACGAAGCCGCGGCCGTCGCGGCGCTGCACCAAGGCCTCTCGACCCACTGACACCGTTCCACACCCGGGATCCTTCGCGATGGTCCAGCTCGAACCGCTGATGCGGAAGAACTTCCTCGAGTACGCGAGCTACGTCGTGCTCGACCGCGCCATCCCCGACGTGCGCGACGGCCTGAAGCCGGTGCAGCGGCGCATCCTCCACACGCTGTTCCGCATGGACGACGGCCGCTTCCACAAGGTCGCGAACGTCATCGGCGAGGCGATGAAGCTGCATCCGCACGGCGACGCCGCGATCAAGGACGCGCTCGTGGTCCTCGCGAACAAGCAGTACTTCATCGAGCGGCAGGGGAACTTCGGCAACCCGCTCACCGGACACTCCGCGGCGGCCGCGCGCTACATCGAGTGCCGCCTCACGCCGCTCGCGCGCGCGACGCTGTTCAACGAGCCGCTGACGCGTTTCCAGCCCAGCTATGACGGCCGTCGCGACGAGCCGATCTTCCTGCCCGCGAAGCTCCCGGTGATCCTGATGCTCGGCACGGACGGCATCGCGGTCGGCATGTCGACGCGCATCCTGCCGCACAACCCGCGCGAGTTGCTCGAAGCGGAGATCGCCCTCCTCAAAGGACGCGAGACGCGCCTCGTCCCGGACTTCGCCCAGGGCGGACTCATCGACGCTTCCGACTACCAGGACGGTCGCGGCAAGGTGCTCGTGCGCGCGCGGCTCGAGCGGCGCGGCGACAAGAGCGTGGCGATCACCGAGATCCCGTTCTCGACGACGACCGAGAGCGTGATCGCGTCGATCGAGACCGCCGCGCAGAAGGGCCTCGTGAAGATCGGCGGCATCAGCGACTTCACGACCGAGAGCGTCGAGATCGAGGTGCAGCTCCCGCGCGGCGTCTACGCGGACGAAGTGATCCCGCAGCTCTATGCGTACACCGAGTGCCAGGTGTCGATCGCGTCGAACCTGGTCGTGATCGCCGACGACAAACCGGCCGAAATGACCGTCACGCAGGTGCTCGGCTACCTGACCGACCGCCTGCTCGAGACGATCGAGGCCGAGCTGAAGCACGAGCTGGCGCAACTGCACGACAAGGAGCACTGGCTCACGCTCGAGCGCATCTTCATCGAGGAGCGCGTTTACAAGCGCATCGAGAAGGCGAAGACCGACGCCGCGGTGAAGAAGGAGACGTGGGACGGAATGCACGAGCACGTGAAGCAGTTCGTGCGTCCGATGGTCGACGACGACGTCGACCGACTGCTCGCGCTCAAGATCCGGCGGATCTCCGCGTTCGACATCGAGAAGCACCAGCACGACTTCGAGGAGGTGCGCGCCGGGATCAAGGAGCGCGAGAAGAAGCTCGCAAATCTGAAGAAGACGACGATCGGCTACCTGGAGAGCGTGCTCGAGGAGTACGGGCCCGATTGGGAGCGCAAGACCGAGATCACGACGTTCGAGAAGATCGAGCGCAAGGACGTCGCGCGCCAGTCGATCAAGGTCGCCTACGACGCCGAGAGCGGCTTCTTCGGCAGCAAGGTGAAGGGCGACGCCTACAACCTCACGATCTCCGAGTACGACCGCGTGCTGATCGTCTCGAACGACGGCTCATTCCGCGTGGTGGGCGCCGACGACAAGATCCTGATCCCGGGCAAGGTGATGTACTGCGACGTGCTCGACCCCGAGAAGGGGAAGACGTTCACCGTCGTCTACCGCGACTCCGAGAAGAACTGCTTCGGCAAGCGCGTGCACATCCAGTCGTTCATCCGCAACCGCGAGTACGAGCTCGTTCCCGACAAGCAGGGCAAGGTCGACCTCCTGCTCACCGAGGAGAAGCCCGGGTCGCTGCGACTCGTGTTCGTCCCGAAGAAGTACCAGCGCGTGTTCGAGAGCACGTTCGACCTGAACTCGCTCGAGCTCGCGGGCGTGTCGACGCGCGGGACGCGGCTCGCGCCGCAGCCGGTGCAGAAGGTCCAGCGCGTCGAGGGCTGATCGACGACTTCGACGGACCGTCGCGGCGACGCCGCCGGGCGCGAGGAACGCCGACTGCACCGACGCGCGCGCGCCGGACGCTCCGACCGGAACTCCCACGATCACGAACGCAATGCCGTCGGCATCGAGCGTGAGCGGCGCGAACGCGGGGACGAGCGGACCGATCCCGAGGGAGCAGAACGGGTTCATCGGCAGCGGCGAAGTTCCGGTGCCGAGCGCGATGATCCCGGCCGCGTTCGCCGGCCCGTGCTCGCGGCCGGGTCGAGGTCGACGGGTTGAAAGGTCTGGGCGGCGGCGAGCGGATGGATCGAGAGGGACGACAGGAACAGCAGCGTGCGACGCATCGATGACTCCACGACGAATTCCCCCGGTGCGGCAGCGCAGACCACGTGCTGAGCGCGTCCGGCGGGCGCTCGACGCGGCGGACTTCGAAGAGCCCCTTGCCTTGCGCCGCGCGATCCCTTCAATCTGCGCGGTTCCGGAGACGCGCACGCATGGGTTACTGGCAGACCGGTTGTCCGCGCGACGTCGACATCGCGCTGGTTCGCATCGGCGCGGTGAACGCGCCCGGCTACGCCGCGACGGCCGCGCACGTGCGCGGTTGCGCGACGTGCCGGTTGCGCGCGACGAACGGGGCGGTGCAGTCGCGCGCGGTCGCGGCCGCGGGGCACGCGGGCCCGGCGCGCTCGAAGGTCGGCCTCGGCATCGCGCTCGGGTGCCTCGCGATCCTCATCGCGCTGCTCCTCGCGTTGACCTGACGACGACGAGCGGACGGCGGCTCGATCCGGACCATCGCTCCGGCGTCAGTGCGACCCGTCGTTCGTCGATTCGCGCGCCCGCTTCAGCGTCGCGAGGAACGTCGCATCGGCGACCAGCGCGTTCACCACGAGATCGGCCATCACGTCGCAGCCGTCCTTCGTGAAGTGCACCGAATCGTGGAAGTGGCGGGCGTCGCCGGGGATCTTCCCCTCGATCTCGGCGATCGTCGTCGCGGTCGTCGCGCCGACGCGGCGGATGGCGCGGTTGTACGCGGCGAACCCGTCGAGCAGCCCGGGGACGTCCATGTACGGCATGTAGTACAGGCTCGAGCTCGCCGCCGCGAGGCGGTCCGCTTCCGACTGCTCGGCGCGCAGCCGCGTGCAGAACGTGCAGAGCATCGTGCACGGTGACAGCTCACGGCAACGGTCGACGAGCCGCGTGAGGCTCGACTCGAAACGGCGCGCGAGATCCTCGGCGTCGAACTTCAAGCGCCCCTCGCCGGTGCTCGCGGCTCGGGCGCGCGCCTGCGCCCGGAAGTTCTTCTCGATCAGGTCCCACGCGACCGACGTGCGCGCGAGCCAGCTCCGTTCGTCGCCGACCGCGACGAACAACCCTTGCGCGTCGGCGAGCTGGCGCGTGTCGCGCGAGAGGTCGTTCGTCGCTTCGTAGATCACGAACACGTCGGGACGCAGCGGCGCGACCTCGAGATCGACGAGCTTGCGCGCCTGCTCGACGAACTGTCCCGGCAGCGCCGCGACGATCGGCTCGAACTGGAGTCCGGGTTCGCGCGCGGCGAGCCGCCGGCACACCTGGACCGGCCACATCGACTCCTGGTCGACTTCCGCGCAGAACGTCGTCGAGCCGCCGACGAACGCGATGCGCACCGTCCCCGGCCGCCGCGGCTCGACGATCTCGGGGCCGCGCAACCCGTGCGCGTTGATGTGGACGAACCCGACGTCCTGGCTCGGGTCGGGCAGCCGCAGGCCGGACGCGGCGTCGACGTGGTTCGCGTAGAAGTCGGAATCGAAGCGCCCGTACTTCACGCGCATGCGGATGCGCGCGAACGTCTCGAGCGCGGTCGCGCCGATCACGGCCGCGAGGAGGAACACGAGCGCGCGCCGCCGCCGGTTCATCGCGCGCCTCCGCAGCGCGGGAGGACGTTCTCCGCGGCGAGCAGTCGGCCGACGGCGCCGCCCCGCTCGCCCGCGCAGAGGTGCCACGCGAGATGCGCGTGCAGGCACTTCACCGTGCGATGGTCCCGAACGCCGCCGATGCCGCGCGCCGCGAGATCGTCGAGCCGTCCGAGCGCGACCAGCCCCGCCCGTTCGTCGGCCGTGAGCCGCGCGATCCGCTCGCGCGCGCACGCGGCATGGTCGGCGGCGAGCTCCGCGCGGAGCGCCGGGTCCGCGGCGACGCGCGCTTCGATCCGCGCGATCCAACCGAGGCGCTCGAGCTCGGCCGCGCCGCGATCGAGATCCGGGCAGGCGAGCCAGTGCGTGGTCGGGAACGGCTCGAACCGGCCCTCGGCCGTGCGCACCGGCCGGCATGCGAGGACGGCGGGATGACCGGCGTTGCAGCAGGCGGCGACCGCGTGCTCGAGGTCCGTGTGGATCAGCTCGGTTCGCATCGAGGCGGGGACGTTAACACGGCGAACGAGCGGCGACCGTCTACCATCACCCGCATGGAGCTTCGCGACTTCGCCCGACGCGTGATCGAGAGCCCGCGGCTCGACGACAAGCTCGCGGCGCCGCCGCGCACGACGGACGCGAACCCCGCCGGCGATCCGCCGCCGAGCGCGCCGGCGCGGGAGGCATCGCTCGCCATCGTCACGGACCCGCGGCGGAAGCGCAAAGTCCCGTCGATCGAAGGGATGCCCGACCCCGCGCAGCGGCGCCGCATCCTGCACGGGCTCGCGAACCACGAGCTGCAGGCGGTCGAGCTGTTCGCCTGGGCCCTGCTCGCGTTCCCGGCGGCTCCGCGCGCGTTCCGGCGCGGCCTCCTCGGCATCCTGAAGGAGGAGCAGCGACACTGCCGCCTCTACCTCGCGCGCCTCGCCGCGTTGGGCGGGCGCTTCGGCGAGGAGCCGCTCTCCGGCTACTTCTGGAGCAAGGCGCGCGATTGGACCACGCCCTCCCGCTTCGTCGCCGCGATGTGCCTCACGTTCGAGAGCGCGAACCTCGACCATGCGCTCGACCTCGCCGACGCGGCGCGCGCGGCGCGCGATCCCGCGACGGCGCGCGTGCTCGAGCGCGTGTTCGCGGACGAAGTGCGCCACGTCCGCTTCGGCTGGCGCTGGCTCGCCCGCTTCAAGGACGAGCACGAGTCGACGACGGCGGCGTGGCGGCGATCGCTCGCGTTCCCGTTGCGGCCCGAGCTCGCGCGCGGCCCGAACTTCCGCGCCGACAGCCGCGTGCTCGCCGGCTGCGACGACGAGTACGTGGCGACGCTCGCCGGCGCGGCGCGGCCGCGATCGCTGTACCGCGTCGAGCACGGGACGTCGCGTTGACCGGAACCCGCCCGCTGCGCATCGTCGCGAACCTCGATTGCGAAGAGGAATGGGCCGGTCGTCCCGGCGCGCGCGGGAAGGCGCGCCGACAGGCCGCGGTGCTCGGCACGCTCCTGCGCGTCCTCGCCCGCGACGATCACGACGTGTTGTGGACCGTCGCTCCGCTCGACGCCGCGCTGGTCCGCGACGTCCCGGGCCTGCCGCGGCCGATCCTCGAATCGGGCGCGCCGCCGCGGTCGCGCGCTTCGCTCGCGTGGGGCGCGGCGCTCGCGTGGGGCGCGACGCGCGCGTTCGTCGCGCACGACGCCGCGGCGCTCGAACGGCCGGTCGCCGTCGACTTCTCCCGTCCGCTGCACGAGACGCTGCGCGACTTCCCTCCGGCGCACCCGGCGGTCGCCGCGCGCGTGAACCGGCGCGACTTCTGCCTCACGGTCGCGCGCGAACTCGGGTTCGCGCTCGAGGGCGCGGCGTGGATCGAATCGCTCGCCGACCTCGATCGCGCGGCGGCGCGGATCGCCGGCCCGTTCGT
>CAZBOK010000128.1:0-1615 GCA_964493525.1 uncultured Phycisphaeraceae bacterium
GGCTGCCGGCGACTGCGATTCCGCGGCGTTCGCGCATCCGGCGACCCACCGCTTCCGCGTAGCGGAGCACTTCGACCCCGCGCATGCGCGCGGCGACCACTTCGGGGCACGCGTCCGGCACCGCGGCCGAGCGCACGACGAGGCTCGCGCCGGGCGGGACGTTCTCCGCGCGATGTGGTCCGATCGCGATCGTGACGCCGCGCCGCGCGAGCGAGCGGGCGCCGTCGCTGTCCTTCAGGTCGGAGCCGGTGAGCACCGCGCCGCGATCGAGCAACACTTCCGCCAGCGCGGTCATGCCGCTGCCGCCGGCGCCGATCAGGTGCACGTGCGTTCGGCCGCCGGTGGAGGTCGCGCTCATCGGGGTGAGGTCCCGGCGCGCCCCGCGCGCGCGGCGGCGAGGATCTCGCGGGCGGCGCGGTCGGCTGCGTCGCGCGGGCCGAGCGACCGCGCGGCCGCCGCAGCGGAGCGCGCGGCGGACGGGTCATCGAGGAATCGCAGCAGTTCGGCCACGAGTCGATCGGCGGCGCCGGCGCCTTCCGGAACGACGCGCGCGGCGGCAGCGCGCTCGAACACCGCCGCGTTCGCGAACTGGTGGCCGTCCTTGTGGTGCGGGTACGGCACGAGGACGGACGGCCGCCCCACTGCCGCGAGCTCGGCGAGCGTGGTGCCGCCCGAGCGCGCCACGACCACGTCCGCGACCTCGTACGCCTGCCGCATGCGCGTCTCGAACGGGACGACGATCGTCGCCGGCTCGGGCTCGGCGTGCACCGCGGCACGCACGCTCTCGACGTCCGCGTCGCCCGCGACGTGGAGGATCTGCACGTCGCGCCGCGCGGCGAACGCGCGCCGCGCCGCGATCATCATCTCGTTCACGCCGCGCGCGCCCTGACTGCCGCCGAGGACGACGATGGTCTTCTTTCCGTGCGCCAAACCGAACTGCGCGGGGTCCGCGGCGACGTCGACGGAGAACTCGGGCGCGAGCGGATTGCCGGTCACGACGCAGCGCGCGCCGCGACAGTGCGCCCGCGCGTCGTCGACCGCGAGCAGGATCACCGCGGCGCTGCGCGCGAGGACGCGGACGGCACCGCCCGGCAACGCATTCTGCTCGAGCAGCACGAGCGGGAGCGGGCCGCGCAGGCCGGCCGCGGCGCGGAGGAACGCCGTCGGTGCGGCGCCGAGCGCCGCGAGTCCCGCGGCGAGGGTGACGTAGCCGCCGGCGCCGACCACGACGTCGGGCTCGAAGTCGCGGACCAAGCGGCGCGCGGCGAAGAACGCGGCGGCGTACGCGCCGAGCTCCGTCTTGCGCGGCGCGCGCTGCAGGCGCGGGAAGAGCGGCGTGATGCCGAAGCCGCGGCCGCCCAGGAAACGCTCGTCGAGCGGACGCCCCGCGGTCGCGAAGTGGATCGCCGCCGCCGGTTCGGCGCGGACGACCGCCTCGGCGCACGAGAGCGCCGGGCGCAGGTGTCCGCCGGTTCCGCCGGCCGCGATCAGGACGCGATACAAGGAGCTCGCATCGCGGGCCGTGCCCGCAACCGGTGTGATGGATGTCCGCCCGTCCTCGGAAACGCGCGAGACGCGAAACTCGGCGCTGCGCGCCGCCGCGGCCCGTGGCCGC
>CAZBOK010000128.1:1715-10991 GCA_964493525.1 uncultured Phycisphaeraceae bacterium
GGGAGTTCCGACCGGGTGAACTTCTCGTTCCCATCAGCGCATCGCCGCGGTCGGAGGTCTTGGCGAGCTGCATCAGAAACCCAGGCGATCCGACCACGCGCAACGCGGAACGCAGGGAAAGCGACGGAAGCACGGACGGAGTTCCGCGACTTCGCGCGGAACTCCGGACCCGACCTCGTGAATGCGGCGCTGCGCGCCGCCGCGGCCCGTGGCCGCGGGAGTTCCGACCGGGTGAACTTCTCGTTCCCATCAGCGCATCGCCGCGGTCGGAACTCATCGCAATCCGATCGTCTGCTGGGTTTCGATCACCGTGCCGTGGCCGGCGGCGATCAGGTAATCGCCTTCGGCGAACGCGGTCGCACCGGGGAGTCCGATCCGGCGGTAGCGGTTCTCGATCGACGGCGTGACGTCGAACTGCGGCGTCGTCCCGCTCGGCGTGTGCACGGTGATCGAGAGCGCGCCCTCGTCCGCCGGTGCATTGCCGCCGAACGCGAACGTCCCGTCTCCTGCCGCGGAGCGCCGGCTCGCGCTCAACGCGAAATCGCACGAGACCACGAACGACGGGACCACGATCGAATTCGCGTAGTTCGCATCCCAGTCGAGCCGCGCGAGGCTCGACTCGATCCGGAAGGTGAAGAGCACTCCGTGGTCTTCGAGGCGCCGCGCGACTCTCGCGACGCGCTTGCGCACCTTCGCATAGGTCTTCGCCAGCGCGGCATGCACCGCGGCGTCGACGTCGTCTTTCACGCCGCCGGTCCCCGAGTAGAAGCCGCTCGGATAGATGCCGTGCTCCGCGTCGACGGTGCCGATCGCGAACAACCGCGACTGCCCGGCGGGGGCGATGGAATGGATCGCGGCCACCGCGCTCGTTCGCACCGCGAGCTGGAACGCGTCGGTCGCGAGCATGAGGTTGCCCAGGGGAGCGAGGAAATCGTTCGCGTCCCGCGCGGCGGCGGCGAAGTCGTCGATGGCGCCTTCGAACGTCGCGCGCTCCGCGGACAACTCCGCGTTCAGCGCTTTCACCGCCGACTTGCCGTCGGCCGCGAATCGCTTCACTGCCTGCTGCTCCGGACCGGCCGCCGCGACGGCTCCGACGAGAACGAGCGCGCCGGCGATGACGAGCCGATCGATCGAGGACGAGAACATGGCGGAGACTCCGTCGCGAGGATCGAGCGTTGGTCCTTGCATCCGCCGTCCCGGGATCGTGTCTCGCGAAATCGGCCGCTGGCCGTTCAGGGAACGACGAGCGACACGCCGCCGATCAGCTTGTCCTGATCCTCGAGCACTTCCCGGTTCGCGGCGAGGACGTCCCGCCAACGATCCGGGTCGCGATAGTAGCGCTGCGCGATCGAACGCAGCGTGTCGCCGTTCTGCACGACGTGGATCCGCGGTCGTTCAGGGCCCGGCTTCAGTCCGAGCTGCCCGCTTGGCTTCGCGGGGGTCTTGGCGGTGGCGACGGCCGGCGGCTTCGACTTCGCCGGGAGCGCCGGGAGATTCAGCACCTGGCCGGCCTTCAGGTTCTTCGCATCAAGCCCGGGGTTCGCTTTCACGAGCAGCGGCCAGTTCGCGGCGTTGCCGAGCGCGCGCCGCGCGATCGACGCGAGCGTGTCGCCGCGGGCGACGGTCCACGTGCGCGGAGCATCGGCGGGAGTTTCTTTCCGCGCGCCTTCCGCGGTCTTCGCCCCCGCGGTCGCGGCGCCCGGCGCAGCTTTCGTGACGACCGATTTCGCACGCGCGACGGGCGGCCGCTCGGCGTCTGGACGCAGCGGCTCGGGCGTGCCGCGATCGCGACCGACGAACGTCAGCACCAGGAACAGCACGAACGCGCCGATCAGCGCGAGGAACCCGTACTTCTCGATCTCCGGGACGACACGTGCTCGCTTCATCGACGCCTCCGCGCGGCGCGGGGGCGGCGCGTCGTGACGCGCGCGAACAGATCGCCGCAGATCCGCTCGACGAAGGTCGGTTCGTTGCGATCGCCCACCGCGTCATCCAGCGGGAGGTCGGGCCGGCGCGCGAGGTTGACGATCAGTCCGATCGAGAAGCACGCGCACGCGAGCGCCGATCCGCCGGCGGAGAGAAACGGGAGCGCGATGCCTTTCGTCGGCGCGGCGCCGGTCACGACGGCGACGTTGATCAGCACCTGCACCGCGATCGAGATGGTGAGTCCGGCCGCGATCAGAAAACCCGTGCGGCTCGATTGCGCGATCGCGACCTGCGCCATGAGGAAGGTCAGCGCGACGAACAGGAGCAGCACGAGCGAGGTGCCGACCAGGCCGAGCTCCTCGCCGACCGCCGCCAACACGAAGTCGCTCGAGATCATCGGCAGGTAGCCGAGCTTCGACATCCCCGCGCCGAGGCCGAGGCCGGAGACTCCGCCGCTGCCGAGCGCGAGGCGCGCGGCGAGCGCCTGCGCGTTCGTCTCCGGATGCAGGAACTGCTGGACGCGCACCTGGACGTGCTGCAGCGAGCGCATCGCGTACCCGACCGCGCCGACGCCGGCGACGAGGCCGAGGGCGATGAAGTGCGTCGCGCGAGCGCCGCCGAGGATCAGCATCAGCACCGACAATCCGAGCAGGAACACCGCGGAGCCGAAGTCCGGCTGGCGCAGCAGCAGGAACGCGAGCAGCGCGGGGACGACGGCCACGGGCAGGAGGCCGCGCTTGAAGTCGAGCAGCCGGGAGCCGCGCCGCACGATCGTCGACGCGAGCCAGAGGATCACGGCGACGCGCGCCACCTCCATCGGCTGCAGGTAGAAACTGCCGAGCGGGATCCAGCGCCGCGCGCCGTTGATCTCCACGCCGATCCCGGGGATGCGCACCAGGACCAGCAGGAGGAACGCGACGGCGAGGAGCTTGCGCGAGTGGCGCACGAAGAACGCGGGCGGGATCCACATGCCCGCGAACAGCGCGACCAGGCCGAGCGCGAGCTTCATCCCCTGCGCCATCAACGGACGCCACGAGAGCGCGAGGTCGGAGTCGCGCGACGCGGCCGCGGCGGTCGACGAATAGAACATCACGACGCCGAGCCCGAGCAGGACCGCGACGATCAACAGGATCGATCGCGCGACGCCGTCCTGCGACCTCGACTCGGTCGCGAACGCGCCCCGCCGATCGATCGCGACGTCGACTCCGCGCATGATCACCTCACCTTGAGCGTCGCGAGACCCGCGATCGCGAAGACCACCGCCACGATCCAGAACCGCACCACCACCTTCACCTCGTGCCAGCCGGCGAACTGGAAGTGATGGTGGATCGGCGCGCAGCGGAAGATCCGCTTGCCGCGCGTCTTGAACGACCCGACCTGCAGGATCACCGACAGCGCTTCGACCACGAACACGCCGCCCACGATCAGGAGCACCAGCTCCTGCTTCGCGACGACGGCGAGGAAGCCGAGCAGGCCGCCGATCGTGAGCGACCCGGTGTCGCCCATGAAGACCTGGGCGGGGAACGCGTTGAACCAGAGGAACCCGATGCACGCGCCGCCGAGCGCCGCGCAGACGATGGTCAGCTCGGCGGCTCCGGGGATGTGCGGGAGGTTCAGGTAGGTCGACCAGTCGGCGCGGCCGGTCACGTAGAGGATCAGGGTGAACGCGACCGACGCGATCGCCGCGCAGCCGGTCGCGAGTCCGTCGAGCCCGTCGGTCAGGTTCACCGAGTTGCTCGCGGCGACCATCACGCACATCGCGAACAGCAGGTAGAGGACGCCGTGGCCGAACGAGAGGTCGAGCTCGAGGTTTTTCAGGAAGGGGAACCGCACCGCGTACGCGCTGACGTCGGCGCTGCGCTCCGCGAAGATCACGATGCCGATCGCGAGCGCGCACGACACGAACACGAGCAACCCCATCTTGCTCGCGGCGGCGAGACCCGGACGGTTCTTGTAGGAGAGCTTGATCCAGTCGTCGATGAAGCCGACCGCGCCGAAGCCGAGCGTCGCGAGCAGAGCCATCTGCACGTGCGCGCTCGACAGCCGGCCGAACAGGAGCACCGCGACTTCGACCGCCGCGATGATGAGGATGCCCCCCATCGTCGGCGTGCCCTTCTTCGAGACGCTCATCTCCGCGAGCGTTGCGGAGTCGGTCTTCTCGGTGTTCTCACCGATCTTGCGGCGCCGCAGCATCGCGATCACGCGCGGGCCGAGCAGGACCGCCGTCAGGAACGCGGTCACGGCCGCGAAGGCGGCGCGGAAGGTGACGTAGTGGAACAGGTTCCAGAGCGGCGTGCCTTCGAAGTTTTCGAGGAGCCAGAGGATCACGCGCTGCCCGGTCCGCGTCGCGGGGAGTCGCCCGCTCCGCTCATGCCTTCGGGGGAAGAAGAATCGGTCCGATGACCCGCGCGTGGATGCCGACCGGCCCGAGACGGCCGATACCGGTTTTGTATCCCTCGGCACCCGGAACGCCCGGATGCCCGACATCCACTGGTTTTACGTCCCGCGCCGGTTGGCTCCACGCGCGGGCCATCGAACTACGTTTCGTCAGCCGCGAGCGGCACGCGCGGCTCCGCCGCGCCCACCGCCTGCGAGCAATGTCTGGACCACGCGCTCGAGCCGCATGCGGCGCGAGCCTTTCACCAACACGGCGTCGTCCGGCGCGAGGCGCCGCGGGAGGTCCCGCGCGCAGCTCTCCGCGTCCGCGTACGCCAGGAGTCGCGCTTCCTCGAACCCGTGCTGCCGGGCGCCGTCGAGGACGTTCGCCGCGAGCGGCCCGACCGCGGCGACCAGCGCAAAGTCGCCGCACGAGAGCTGCTCGCCGACCTCGCGATGCAGCCGCTCCGCGTCCTTGCCGAGCTCGAGCATGTCGCCGAGCACGAGCACGCGACGGCCGGTGAAGGCGAGCGATGCGAAGGTCTTCACGGCCGCGAGCATCGAGCCGGGGTTCGCGTTGTAGGCGTCGTTCAGGACGATGCGCGCGCCGGACACGCGCTTCTCGAGGCGCATCGGCGGGCCTTCGAACGTGCGGAGCGCGGCCGCCGCCGCGGCGATCGGCACGTCGAGCTCGACGGCGATCGAAAGCGCCATCAGCGAGTTGTAGAGGTTGTGGCATCCGAGCAGCGGGACGCGCACGGTCTCCTTGCCGTCGAAGTGGAAGCCGATGCGATCGAGGTCGCACGACGGGCGGGTCGCGACGTGGTCGGCGCGCTTGGTGACGCCCACCGTCAGGACGCGGCACTTCGCGCGCGCGCGCAGTTGTTCGTGACGCGGATCGTCGGCGTTCAACACCGCGAGCCCGCCGTCGGCGACGTGCTCGAGCAGCGAGCCCTTCTCGACGAGCACGCCCTCGATCGTGCCGAGCCCTTCGAGATGCGCCGGCGCGACGTTCGTGATCGCGGCGACGTCGGGGCGGATCACGCGCGCGAGCGCCGCGATCTCGCCGGGGTGATTGGTGCCGACTTCGAGCACGACGACGTCGGTCTCGGGCCCGGCGAGGAAGAGCGTGTGCGGCACGCCCACCTGGTTGTTGAACGAGAGCGGCGACGAGACCACGCGGTGCTTGGCGCGCAGCGCGTGCGCGGTGAGGTCTTTCGTCGTCGTCTTGCCGTTCGATCCGGTGATCGCGACGATCTTCGCGCGCAGGCGCTTGCGCTGGAACGAAGCGAGCTCGAGGAGCGCGGCGCCCGGATCGGCGACCACGATGAACGGAAGTCCGGCGACGGCCGGCGTGCCGGGGCGGACGAGCGCGGCGCCGGCGCCGCGCTTCGCGGCGTCGCCGAGGAACGCGTGGCCGTCGAACGATTCGCCCGCGAGCGCGACGAACAGCTCGCCGCGGCCGACCGTGCGGCTGTCCGTCGACACGCCGACGAGGCGCTCGGGCGGGAGGCCCGACGGGGCGCCGCGCACGGCGCCGATCACCTCGGCGGTCAGGAACGGTTCCACAGGATCTCCCGCGCGACGCTTCGGTCGTCGAACTCGATCGATTCGGACTTGAAGATCTGCCGGGTCTCGTGGCCCTTGCCCGCGATCAGGACGATGTCACCGCCGCGCGCGCTGCGCAGCGCCGCCTCGATCGCGGCGCGCCGATCGGGCTCCACGATCACCGGGCAGCCGCCGGCGATCCCGCTCTGGATCTCCTCGATGATCGCGAGCGGCTCTTCGTTGCGCGGGTTGTCGGAAGTCACCACCGCGAGATCGGAGAGGCGCGTCACCACTTCGCCCATGCGCGGTCGCTTCTGCTTGTCGCGGTTGCCGCCGCAGCCGAACACGGTGATCAACCGGCCCTTCGTGAGCGGGCGCAGGCTCTCGAGCACGTTCTGCAGGGCGTCGTGCGTGTGCGCGTAGTCGATCAGCACGCGGAAGTCCTGGCCGCAGTCGACCGATTCGAGGCGTCCGGGCACCGACGTCAGCATCTCGAAGCCGCCGCGGATCGCGTCGAGCGGGAAGCCGAGCGAGTACGCCGCGGCCGATGCGGCGAGCGCGTTCATCAAGTTGTGGCGTCCGACGAGGCGGCAGTTCACGTCGACGTCGCCGCGCGGCGTCTTCAGGATGAACGACATGCCGTCGATGTCGAGGCGACGCACGCGCGCGGTGATCGACCCGGCAGCGCCGTCGGCGGCGAGGCCGTAGCGGATCACGCGCGCCTTCGTCGCGGCCGCGTATTCGTCGGTCGCCGGATCCTCCGCGTTCAGCACCGCGACGGAATCCTTGCCGAGCATCTCGAACAGCCGGCGCTTCGCGGCGCGATAGGCCTCGAACGTGCCGTGGAAGTCGAGGTGCTCCGGTGTCACGTTGGTCAACACTCCGGCGGAGAACTCCACGCCCGCGACGCGCGCCTGCTCGAGCGAGTGCGACGACACTTCCATCACCGCGAGTCCCGCGCCGGCGTCGAGGCCGTCGCGCAGCGTCTCGTGCAGCTCGATCGAGTCGGGAGTCGTGTTCGGGGCCGCGCGCGTCTCGCCGCCGACCTCGTAACCGATCGTCCCGATCAGGACGGTCTCGCACGCGTCGTACTCCGCGATCGAGCGCAGCATCCAGGTGGTCGTCGTCTTGCCGTTCGTGCCGGTCACGCCGATCACCGGCAGCTTCGTCGATGGCGCGCCGAAGAAGCGGTCGGCGATCCGCGCCTTCGCGAGCCGGCAGTCGGCGACGCGCACCAGCGTGACGTCGTCACGGCCCGGGATCGCGACGTCCGTTTCCGCGATGATCGCGATCGCGCCGTTCTTCACGGCGTCGGCGGCGAAGCGCGCTCCATCCTCTTTCACTCCGGGAACCGCGAAGAACAACGACCGCGGGCCGGCGCGGCGCGAATCGGTCGCGAGCTGCTCGATCGCGACGTCGACTCCTCCGCGCACGGAGAGCGGCTCCACGCAGCGCAACAATTCGCCGAGCGCGACGCCGTGGGAGCGGCGTGGCAGGCGGATCTCCTTCGACTCGGGCACGGTGCAGGTCATGGTGCTCACCTCGGAGTCCTCGCGACGGATGCAGCGTCGGAATCGGCGGACCGGTGCGGCGCGACGCGGAGGTAGGTCAGGCTGTCCGACAGGATGCGCGCGGCCGCGGGCGCGGCGACGTCGCCTCCCATGTGCTCGCCGTGCTCGCCTTGCGGTTGATCGAGGACGATGAGCACGAGGACGCGCGGGTCCTCGACGGGCGCGAAACCGACGAACGAGGCCGTGTGACGGCTCGCGTCGGTCTCGTATTCCGCGGTGCTCGTCTTGCCCGCGACGCGGTATCCGTCGAGCATCGCGCGCTTGCCGGTGCCTTCGAGCACGACGGCCTCGAGCATCGCGCGCATGCGGCGCGCCGTCTTCGGATCGAACACCTGCCGCTCGGCGCGATGTCCTTCGACGAGGACGCGCCCGTCGCCCCCCACGACCGAGTCGAGCAGGACCGGCGTGTGGTACACGCCGTCGGTCGCGAACACGGCGAACGCCGCGGCCATCTGCAGCGGCGTCACCGCAAGCTCGTGGCCGAACGCCATCGAGACCGCCGTGTACTTGCGCGTCCACTGCGACACCGGGCGCACGAGACCGGACTCCTCGCCCGCCACGCCGATGCCCGACTTCTGGCCGAAGCCGAGGTCGGTGAACAGGCGATGCAGCCGGCGGAACGATGCGAGCTGCGCGTCCGATGGTCCGCCGCCGGAAGCGTCGGCGGGCACCATCCGCATCATGATCTTGCTCATGCCGATGTTCGACGACTCGGCGATGATCTCGAGCGGCGTCAGGAGTCCGTGCGGATGCGCGTCGTGGACCAGCCGCCCGTCGAAGTTGTGAACCCCGTTGTCGCAGTCGATGCGCTCGCTCAGGCTCACGACGCCGGCTTCGATCGCGGCGGCCATCACGTACGGCTTGAACGCGGACCCCGGCGTGTACTGGCTCGCGATCGTGCGGTTCTGGTGCTGATCGAGCGGGTAGTTCGAATAGTGGTTCGGATCGAACGTCGGCCGGTTCGCGAGCGCGAGCACTTCGCCGTTCCGCGGATCGAGGACGACCGCGACCGCCCACGTCGGCCGGAACTGCGCGACGGCTTCGTCGAGCGCGGCTTCCGCGGAGTGCTGGATCACGACGTCGAGCGTCAACCGCACGTCCGCGCCCGGCGACGGCGGGACCATCTGGCAATCGGCGTCGAACAGCGGTGCGCGCGCGTTGTCACGGCGCGTCTCGCGCGAGCCGTCCGTGCCGCGCAGGTAGGCGTCGTAGGTCAACTCGAGGCCGGCGGCGCCGCGCCCTTCCGAGTCGACGTAGCCGATCAGTCCCGCGGCGCTCGCGCCCTCCGCATAACGCCGGGTCCAAGTGCCGTCGAGGACGACGCCGGAAAGCAGGCCGTCGCGCTTCGCCTGACGGAGTTGCGCGACCTGATCGCCGTTCCAGATCGGTCGCGGCAGGAGCTTGCGGTAGCCGTCGCGATCGAGGAGCGCGCGCAGCTCGCTGCCGTTCTCGTCCCGCGCATCGGCGAACGCCCGGCCGTCGGCCGCGGGGTGCAGGATCGTCTCCAGGCAACGGGCGATCGCGTCGCGGTCGTCGAGGGTGTGACGCGAGTCGGCGTACAGGTCGAGCGCAGCGACCGACTGCGCGAGCACGTGTCCGTCGCGATCGACGATGTATCCGCGCGCAGCGAGGACCGCTTCGGTCGAACGATGCAGTCGGTCCGCAGTCGCGCGGAGCTCGGGGTGCATCACCACCTGGATGTGGAAGAGCCGGATCTCGAGGGCGAGGAAGCACAGCCCGAGGACTCCCACGAACAGGCGGAAGCGGCGCGCCGACGTCGTCATCACGGCGCTCCCATCGCGATCGAGCCGAGCGAATCGACGTCCACCGTCTCCGGGTAGAGAACGGCGACGGT
>CAZBOK010000129.1:0-10946 GCA_964493525.1 uncultured Phycisphaeraceae bacterium
TCACCAGGACCGCGTCGGCGAGCGCGCGATGGAGCAGCTCGTCCACCTGCACTTCGACGGGATCCGTGCGCAGCGGGGTCGAGTGTTTCACCATCACGTCCGCGAAGATCCGCACGTCCGCGCCGAGCCGCGCGCGCTCGCGCAGGAGCGTCGCGGCGTCGCCGGAGAGGATCCCCTGGTCGGTCACGGCGGCGCCGGTGAGGACGTTGACGCGCAGGAACGCGAGTCGCGCGGCGACGGCGACCGAGAGCGCCGCCAGCGCGTCGTTCCGGAGGACGTTCACCCCGACCGGCGCGTTTCGCGCGATCGAGCGGATCCGATCGCAGGCGAGCGCCATCGCAGCGATCGTGACCGGCGGCACGGCGCCCGCGAAGAACGGAGCGTCGCCGAAGTTCTCGACGATCAGTCCGTCGAATCCGGCGGCGAGGTAGGCGCGGGCATCCCGCTCGGCGGCGCGGATCGTTTCGGCGATCGGTGCGTCGCGCGGGCTTCCGGGCAGCGGGGCGAGATGGATGACTCCGACCAGGAACGGGCGGCGGGAGAAGAGCGCGGGGCGTCCTACGACCGATCGCATCGCGGCAGGGTAGCAGTGGGTGCGGAGCATCCGCGTTCGCATCTGCTACCTTCTCGCCGATGAAGAACCCGGAATCGGAACAGGACGGTTCGTTCGAGCACACCGTCCTCCCGGGCGGGATCGATCTCTTCACCTGGCCGACGCGACGCTTCAAGACCGGCGCGCTGCGCATCTCGTTGATCGAGCCCCTCGATTCGAACGCGGGGTCGCGCGCGCTGATCGCCGCGCTCCTGAAGCGGGGCTGCTCGCGATACCCGGACATGCGCGCGCTGTCGCGGCGGCTCGAGGAGCTGTTCGGCGCCGCGCTCGGAGTCGACGTCGCGCGGCTCGGCGAGCGCCAGTTGACGCAGGTCACCCTCGGGTTCGTCAGCGAGCGCGCGTTGCGCGCCGGCCTCGGCAGCTCGATCGCGGAGTCGCCGCTGCGCGCGGGGATCGAGCTCGCGCTCGACGTGCTCGTCGATCCCGTCGAAGTCGACGGCGCGTTCCGCGCCGACGAGTTCGCGCAGGAACAGAAGAACCTCCTGCGATCGATCGACGGACTGCGCGACGACAAAGGCGCATGGACCCACGTGCGCGCGCGCGCCGAGATGTTCGGCGGCGAACCGTACGCGATCCACGAGCTCGGCGACCGCGCGAGCGTCGAGGCGCTGCGTCCGCGCGATCTCCTCGCGCTGCATCGAGAGCGGCTCACGCGCGCTCCGATCGAGATCTACGCCGCCGGCGAGTTCGACCCGTCCGACGTCGCCTGGCTCGTGGAGCAGGTCACACGGCGGTTCGCGCGGCGGACGCCCGCCGCGATTCCCGTCGAGAGCTGGCGGCCGCCGACCGAACGCCGGGTGATCCGCGAGCACGCCGACGTCGCGCAGAGCCGCGTGTGGATCGGATATCGATTCGACGCGCGCGGACTCGCCGAGCGCGACTACTTCGCGCTCGGCATGTTCGATTCGGTGCTCGGCGGCGGCAGCCTCTCGAAGCTGTTCCAGGAGGTCCGCGAGAAGCGCAGCCTGGCATACTCGGTGCACTCCGTTCTCGACCGCCTGAAGGGCGCGCTCTTCCTGGTCGGCGGCGTCACGCGCGGTCACGCCGATGAAGCGGCGGGCGTGATGCGCGAACAGGTCGAGGCGATCCGCCGCGGCGAGTTCAGCGAAGAGGAGTTCGGAGCCGCGCGCGCTTCGCTCTTGAACGGCCTGCGCGCGACCTACGATTCCGCGGAGCGCGCCATCCAGTTCGCGTCGATCGCGCGGGCGCTCGGCAAGCGAGCCGACGCGGCCGCGTTCCTGCGCGGAGTCGAGTCCGTGACGCGGGACGACGTCGCGCGAGTCGCCGCGTTGCCGCGGGAATGCGTGACCTTCGAACTGCTGGGAGAGAACGACGATGGAACTGACGAAGGTCGCGAACCCGCTCGATGAAGCGCTGTACCGCGGCCGCCACGAGAGCGGCCTGTCGGTGTTGGCGCTCGAGAAACCGTGGACCAAGCGCACGTTCGCGGTCTTCGCGACGAACTTCGGCTCGGTCGACAACACGCTGGTCGACGACGTGACCGGCCAGACGGAAACCGTGCCGGACGGCGTGGCGCACTTCCTCGAGCACAAGATGTTCGAGGACGAGGACGGCGACGTCTCGGAGCGGTTCGCCGCGCTCGGCGCCTACTCGAACGCCGCGACCGGATTCACCGGCACGACCTACGTCTTCTCGACGACGAGCCGCGAGGAGGAGTGCCTCGCGCTCCTCCTCGACTTCGTGCTGAAGCCGTGGTTCACGCCGGAGCTCGTCGCCAAGGAACAGGGGATCATCGGCGAAGAGATCCGCATGTATCGCGACGACGCCGGCTGGCGCGTGTTCTTCAACCTGCTGCAGTCGCTGTACTCGCGCCACCCGGTGCACATCGACATCGCGGGCACCGAGGAGTCGATCGCGAAGATCGATCCGCGCGTCCTCTACGCGTGCCACCGGCAGTTCTACCGGCCGGGAAACATGAACCTCGCCGTCGTCGGCGGTCTGTCCGCGCAGATCGTCGCCGGTCACGTCGACCGGGCGCTGGCCGGACGCGACGTCGCGCGCGGCGGGCGGATCCATCGCTCGCGGATCGAAGATCGCGCGGTGCGTGCGCGCACGCGGCGCGACACCATGGACATCGCGCGCAGCCGACTCCTCGTCGGCTGGAAGGACGATCCGACGACGGTGAGCGCGACCGGCGGCCGCGTCGTGGAGCGTCGCGAACTCGAGACCGCGCTGCTCCTCGACCTCGCGTTCGGGCGCTCGTCCGCGGCGCACGATCGCCTGTACCGCGAAGGGCTCATCGACGACAGTTTCGGCGTCGAATACACGGGCGAGGACGACTTCGGGTTCGCGATCGTCGGCGGCGAGACGGACGATCCGGAGCGCTTGGAGCGGCGCGTCCGCGAAGAGATCGCCGCGTTGCTCGCGCGGCGCGTGGAGCCCGCCGATTTCGAGCGCGCGCGCAACAAGTTCCTCGGCCGCTTCGTCGCGCAGTTCGACTCCCCGGAGTCGACGGCCTACGGGCTGTCGTCGGCCGATTTCCGCGGGCTCGATCCGTTCGACTCGTTCGCCGTCATCCGCGAGATCGGACCCGCGGACCTGGATCGGCGTGCGCGTGAGATCTTCGTCGAGGAGCGATCGGCGTCGTCGATCGTGGTGCCGTCCGCGAAGTGATCGCCGCCGACGTCGTCCTCGTCCTCACCGGGCCGACCGCCGCGGGAAAGAAGGAAGCCGGGTTCGCCATCGCCCGGCGCCTCGGCGCCGAGATCCTCTCGCTCGATTCGGTGAAGCTGCGGCGCGGCCTCGACATCGGCGCCGCGAAGCCGACGGCGGAGGATCGCGGCGATCTCGTCATTCACCTGATGGACGTGGCGGAACCGGCCGAGTCGTTCTCGGTGGGGCGGTACCTCGAGCTCGCGTCGGGCGCCGTGGCGGCGATCCGTGCGCGCGGGCGCGTGCCGATGTTCCTGGGCGGGACGCCGCTCTACCTGAACGGCCTCTTGCGCGGGCTGTTCCACGGGCCTGCGGCCGACGCCGCGATTCGCGCGCGTCACGTCGAGGCCGCCGAGCGCGACGGCGTCGAGTCGCTGCACGCGCGTCTCGCGGCGGTCGATCCGGTCGCGGCCGCGCGGATCCTGCCGCGCGATCTGAAGCGGATCTCGCGGGCACTCGAAGTGTTCGAGCTGACCGGTGAACCGATCTCGACGCTTCAGGCGCGCGAGACGCGCCGCCCGATCGTCGGAGATTTCCGCGTGGTGGCGATCGACGTCGACGACGCGCTGCTCGACCGACGACTCGCGGAGCGCGTGGACCGCATGCTCGCGCGCGGACTGGTGGACGAAGTGCGAGCGCTCGCCGCGCGCGGAACCTTGGTCGGCGAGTCGGCAGCGGCGATCGGCTACCGCGAGATCCTCGAGCACCTCGCCGGCGGTATGTCGCTCGCCGACGCACGCGACGCGATCGTGCGGAACAGCCGGCGGCTCGTGCGGAAGCAGAAGAACTGGTTCCGGCGGTTCCCGGAGATCCGACGCGTCCGGCGCGAAGCGGACACGACGCCGGAGGCGCTGGTCGCGGCGATCGACGCGGAGTTCACGCGCGCCTGAGGGCGCGGTCGGCCGGACTACTTGCGCTTCGGGAGCGTCTCGACGCGGCGGGCGAGGGTCGCGAGATCGCGGAGGACGCGGGGGTCGTGGATCTTTTCGGCGGCGTTCGCGACGTGCGCGCGCAGCCGGTCGCGCTCGTCGTCGGTCGCCCCGTCCGCGAGTGCATCCGTGTACGTGAGGAGCGCGTCGAGGAACGCCGGGTCGCGGCCGAGGAGGGCATCGAGCGCCGCGAGGCCGCCCGCGTGATCGTTCTGGCTCAGCTTCGCGAGCGCGATGATCAGCTCGAGCCGGCACCACGCGCGATCGGACTTGGCGTTTGGCAGCGCGGCTTCCGCGGCTGCGACCGCCTGCTCGTTCTTCGCGGAGCGATGGAGGACGTACGCATTGAGCGCGGCGAGCTCGGTGTTCGTCGGATCCTTGGCGACCGCGGCGGCGGACGACTTGCGCAGCGGATCGTCGAGGCCGGCGGAGCCGAGCGTCTCGACCGCGAGCACGGCCGCGTCGAGGTCGAGCGCGCACGCCGACGAGAGGTCGCGGACCGAAGCGTCGAGGTCCTTGTTCGCGGTGGCCGCGGCGCGGCCGACGCGGGCGACGACGCGGTAGGGCGAGCCGGAACGATCGGCGCGGTCGATCAACTGGCCGAACTGCGCGAGCGCGGATTCGACCCTGCCGATGCGGAGTTGATGCATCGCGGCGAGCGCGACGAGCGATTCGTTCTCGGGGTGATGCGCCGCGGCAGCGAGCACGATGTCCGCGGCGTCGTCGGAGTGTCCGGTCGCGTCGAGATCTTCCGCGTTCGCCAGCGCGACATCGGGATCGTGCGGCGCGAGCAGCAACGCGCACCGCAGCTCGCGACGCGCCTCGTCGCGCCGGTTCGCGCGCTGCAGGACCTGGGCGCGCGCGAGATGGACTCCGGGCTCGTTCGGAACGCAGACCACGGCGCGGTCGATCGCCGCCACCGCGAGCGCCGAGTCGCCCTGTCCCATCGCGCGCCCGGCGTCGTTGTAGGCCTCGGAGCCGTAGCGCAGAGAACCGAACATGCCGCACCCCGTGAGCAGGAGCGCGGCAGGTCCGAGGAGGAAGAGAGAGGAGAAGAGCGGGGCCCGCGAGGACCGGCTCAACTCAGTGCTTGCCCCAGTGCTCGAGCGTGTACTCGTAGTGGGGGAGGTTGTACTTCTCGCGGAGGCGTGCCCGGGTGTCATCGTCGGCGAGGTCCATCTCCGGCGACAGCGGGCCGGCGTAGATCGACGGCAGCGCGAAGATTCCGAGCACCGCATCGAGGAGTTCGAACGGCGACGCGTTGATGTTCGCGCCGATCCAGAACAGGTGGAGCGTCGCGCCGAAGTCGCTCCAGTGCCGATCGTGGTTGTCGAGGTAATCCGGACCCTCGTACGCGAACTCGTTCTCGAACAGCGTCGACGTCCCCCAGACCGGCGTGCGCGCGAGATCGACCCAGTAGAGGTTGAAGCCGGCGGCCACGCCACCCTCGACGCGGTCGTCGCTCCAGGTGCCGGCCGAGCGCTTGAGCATCCCCCAGCGCAGGCCGTTGTTCATGAACCCGCCGCCGATCTGCAGCCACTTCGTCGCGTGGACGTTCGCGAGGAAGCCGTCACCGACCGAGAGGTCGAACTGCAGGATGTCGGTCAGGTCGAGGAACCGGTCCTTCAGGTAGATGCCGGTCTTCTCCATGCCGGTCCACTCGTTCACTTCGCGCGAGTAGGCCTCGAACTCGGGGGAAGACGTGAACTTGTAGGAGTGCTGGCAGCCAACCGTCGCGACGACCGCGAGCGCGGCCACACCCAACACGAGCTTGTTCATGAATGTGCCCTTGATCCGACCGAATTCGGAAGCGCGTTCAGCAGGAGAGAAATGCACACCGACTGCTCAGTCGATGTAGGGATCGTCCCAGTCGTAGTTCATGAAGTGGCGGTCGAAGGAGCGGTACACGCTCTCTGCGTCACGCCGAACGACCTGGTAGTACCCGCGCATGTGGCCACCCCACCAGTAGACGGAGTCGGTGTGGCAGCCGCCGAGCGGGAGCGCGGCAAGGCAAAGCAGCAGGACAGCCCTGAGGCTTCGCACCATGTTGGAAGCTCCTTCTTGATCCGGGACGCAGGGACCGTGACACGACCGACCGAGTCGAACCGAAAGCACTGCGGACAGCAGGTTTCGGTGCTTCTTCACCCGCCGGGCGAAAAAGCGGCGGGAGTCTAGCAACGGCCTGTAGTCGGTCAAACGGAAAAAGAAACCGCCCTTGCACTTGCGACCGAAGCGGTCTCCGAGAGGGTCGCCGGTTTCACACCGAGCGCGTGGCGACTACAGTCCGCGCCCCGTTTCGAGAGGCGAATGGACAGAAATCAACGCGCGCTGGTCTACCCGCTCGTCGCACTCGCGATCGTCGCCGGTCTCATCGCGCTGCGACCGAAGCGCGTCGAGGCTCCGCCGGTCTCCACGCCGACGACGAGTCCGCCGGTCGCTCCTCGCAAGACCGGTTTCGAGTTCGTGCGCGAGCTGAATGTTCAAGCGTTGCCGGAATCCGCGCTGCGCGCGGGAGTGCAGGCGGATCGGTGCGAACGCTGGTTCGCGCGCATGACGTGGGGCGACACGCAGGTGCGCGATCGGACCGCGCCGCTCTTGCGCCAGCTCGATCGCCAGGAGCAACTGCGCTTCACGCGGATGGCGAGCGAGCGGCTGGAGCGCGATCCGAACACCGTCGCTGCGTTGATCACCGGCGTCGGGCAGTTCGACCTCGACGAAGCGCGTGCGCTCGTCCTGCGCTGCGCGGAACACCCGTCGAACTTCCTGCGCGCCGAGGCCGCGCGCGCGCTCGGTGCGATCGACGGCGAAGCGGCGGCGCTGCGCGCGGAGAAACTGCTGATCGATCCGTACGAAGCGGTGCGCCACGCCGCGGTGAACTCGCTGATCGAGATGCGTTCGCCCGTCGCGCTCGAGGTGCTGCGTCGCTTCGCCGAGCGCGAGCCGCGCGAAGGGCTGCACGCGACGCTCACGCATCTTGGGATGGACACGAGCGACCCGAGCGTGATCCCGACGCTGCGGCAGTACATCGACCGCAACGACGGACTGGAGATGGTCGCGCTCGACGCACTCGCGCGGTTCGGCGACGGGAACGCGCTCGACCGGCTCTACTCGCTGCTGTCGTCACCAGCCGCCGCGACGCGCATGAACGCGCTGCGCTCGCTCGGCAACGCGCCGCCGGAGATGCTCGAGGTCGATCGCTTCGAGAAGTCGCTGTCCGAAGGCAACGCCGTGCTGCGGCGACTTGCCGCCGAGCTCCTGTGGCACACGTCGCAGGGACTCGCAAGCGAACAGCGCGATCGATTGCTCGCGGCGGCGGACCACGTCGCGAAGGACCCCGATCCCGAAGTCGCGGGACGCGCGATCGGCACGCTCTACACGCTCGGGCGACACGACGTCGCGGAGTCCTACCTGCGTGCCGTCGCCGGATCGACGGGCGTCGACCTGAGCCGCGCGGTCGAATTCCTCGTCCGCGTGTTCCGCGACCCGCGCGCCGAGCCGATGATCCGGCAGCGCCTCGCGTCCAATCCGGAACCGCGCGACGCCGCGGCGCTCCTCGCGGCGCTCGGACTCACGGGTGATCCGGAGACGTGGTCCGCTTTCGAGCCGTTCATCCGTCACGCGGGAGACGACGAGCCGCGCGATCCCGGCGGCATCGCGATTTCCTTCCACGCCGCGCTCGCGGCATCGAGGCTCGGCCCGAAGATCGTTCCGCGCCTGCTCGCGCTGCTCGACGAGGACCTCGGCGACGGCCCGCACCTGCGCGCGCTCGACGTGCTGCGCGGCATCGACGGCGCCGACTGCATCGCTGAGCTCGCGGCGATCGTCCGCGACGAGAGTCGATCGAAGGCGGTGCGCCTCGCGGCGATCGACACGCTGGCGTTCCTCAAGGCGCCGGGTGTGTTCGACGCGCTGAACGGCGCGCTCCCGACGCTCCAGGATCCCGAGCTCGCCCAACGCGCGCGGCTCGTGCTCGTCGAGTTCGCGTAGCCGGAGCGCTACTTCCGATCGGACTTCCCGGCGGGTTGGGACGCGGCGCCCGGGATCGTGATCTCCTTCAACGGGTGGTCGGTCTTGAACTCGAGCCACTCGGAGTCGTCGCCCGATTTCTGGGCGTTCATGAAGTCACGCAGCGGATGTGCGATCGGCGGGAACGGCTCGTTCGTGCCGTCGAGCAGCTGCGTGAGGTTCCACGTGCCGAGCAGCTTGCCGCGATGGTCGAGGTAGTACGCCCACTGCGTCTCCTCGCGATAACGCCGCGGCCATGCGAACACTCCGTACCCCTTCGTCCCGACGTCCGCGCCGCCGCCGGCCTGCTCGCGCGACCACGCGCGATCGTCGCCGCGCGCCGGATCGGCGAGATACAGCGCGAAGTAGTAGTCCTGCGCCGTGTACAGCTCGACGGGAGGAAGGTCGCCCTTCGCGCTCTTGCGCGGCGCCTTCTCGACGCGGAAGTCGCGGAAGATCGGTTCGCGCGAGAGCTCCGGCAACTCGGAGAGGAACTTGAAGTGACCGGATTCCTCGAGGGCGTGGATCTCGGCGTCGTGGATCTTCGACAGCGCTCTCGTGATGCGATCCTCGCGCTTCGCCATGCCCGCGCCGGTCGAGGTGGAGCTCACGATGCTCACGATCATGAAGCACGCCGCCGCGGCGAGGATCAACTCGCCGGTGTGGAACAGGATGCGTTCCTTCCAATCGCGTCGGAGCGGTTCGGCCATCGGCGGCAGATTGAACGCGGTCGCGCCGGTCGGGGCAAGCGTCGCGTCGCGGTCACGACGGCGGGAACCGGCGCGCGAGTCGACGTGCGAGCGGGTCCACGAGCGCGAGCGCGACCGGAACGACGACCGATCCCGCGGCGGCCGTGATCGTCGCGTGGAACAGGAAGATCGTGGAAAGCGTCGTGCCGACGAGCCGTGGGATCGGCGCGCGTACGAGCGGCTCGACTGCGAGCGTCGCGCGCAGCACGTTCGCGAACCGACGCGCGATGATCGCGAGGCCCGCGGCGGCGAGAGCGATCGCGATCCACGGTGGGTCGGGTCGGAACCGCAGGAACACCACGACCGCGGTCGCGGCCGCGATGACGATCAGCGCGACGATGCCCCCGCCAAGCCGCCCTCGCGTGGGCGGGACGGCGCCGTCTTCGCAGCGTGCGATCCATCCGATGCAGGCGATCCACACGGCGTAGCCGATCGCGGCAGGAAGCGCGGCGCGCTCCGCGCCGAGCGCCGCGGCGGTGAACAGGAGGTTCTGACCGCGGATCGCGCCGAGGAGCGGCGGGCCGAACGCCGCGAGATGAGCGGGGGCGGCGTCATATGCGACGATCGAGACGACGAGCCCCGCGAGGAGTCCGAGCGCGAGCGGACGATCGTGCGCCGCGAGCGCGCCGCAGACGAGCGCGATGGCGAGCGTCATCGCGCAGACGGCGGTCGCCGCGCGACGCGAAACGGCGCCGGACGGGATCGGGCGGTCCGGCCGGACGACGGCGTCCCGCTCGGCGTCGCAGCGATCGTTCAGCGCCATGCCGAACAGGTAGAGTGCGAGCGAGCATCCGATCGCGGGCGCGAGGATCGCGGGGCGGAGATCCACGCCGGCGACGTGGGCGAGCGTCGCGGAGACGACGGCGTCGGCGATGGGGGAGAGCGCGATCGATGCGCGGACGAGCCGCGCGAGTCCGGCGAGCGATGTCATCCGTCCGAGCCGCCGCCCGCGAACGTCACAGCAGTCGCGCGATGTCGTTGTAGGTCACGAAGATCAACAACGAGAGGATGATCACGAGCCCGACGATCTGCGAGTAGCCCGCCACTCGATCGCTCACCGGCGAGCCCTTCACCTTCTCGATCAGCAGGAAGAGCACCTGTCCGCCGTCGAGCAGCGGGATCGGGAGGAAGTTGATGATCGCGAGGTTGATGGACAGCAGCGCGAGGAAGTAGAACAGCTTCGCGATGCCGAGCTGCGCGAACGTGTAGGACGCGTGGCTGATCGCGACGATGCCGCCGAGGTTCTTCGGATCGATCTCGCGCGACACCATCTTGCGGAGCGCGAGCACCGCCTGCCGCGCGAAGTTCCACGACGCGTGCACGCCGACGCCGAACGCGCGGCCGATCGGGAACTGCTTCACGACCCGTGGTTGATCGAGATCGATGCCGTAGTCGCGCGCGTCCTGGAACTCGGGCACGACGGAGATCTCGCGCGCGACGCCACCGCGCGTCACGGACAAGCGGATCGCGCCGTCCGCCGCGAGGATGCGTTCGCGGAGCTTCGAGTACTCGCTCACGTCGACGCCATCGACCGATCGAACGCGATCGCCGCTCGCGACGCCCGCTCGCTCCGCGGGCGCGCCGGGCTGCACGAACACCGGGACGCCGTCGGGTGAGGGACCGTCGACGTTGCCGAACGCGACGTCGTCCGCGAGAGCGGCGATCTGAGCCGGAGTCAGCGCGAGGTCGCGTTCCACGCCGTCGCGCGCGACGCGAAGCGTCGGCGGCCCGTCGCCGGGGTGATCCTTCGCGAACTTCGCGGCGGCCGCGACGTCGGCAGCGCTGACGACGGAGCGTCCGAACGCCGCCCGAACTTCGTCCCCGTCGATCAGTGGACCGCCCGAGAACGCGCCGCGAACTCCCGCGACTCGGGTTTCGAGCGGGAGGATCCCGATCAGCGGACGCTCGGAGCGCGGGCCTTTCTCGGGCGGGACGACGAGGTCGATCACGGTGCGGAGCACGTCCCCCGCCGCCGAC
>CAZBOK010000130.1:0-10921 GCA_964493525.1 uncultured Phycisphaeraceae bacterium
CGTCGCGCCGAAACACTGCGTGCTTCTGGGCATTGAGCCACCGCCCGCTCGAGCGCACCCGGTCTCCGCGTTCGGCCACGACGCCGCGTCTCGCGCTCCTGCGCGGGGCGCGGCGTCGAATCGCTTAGAGTGCCGCGCTCGCTGACCCCGGGAGATCGCCGTGCGCCGCGTCCTCGCCTCGTTCGCCGTGGCCGTGTCCTTGTCCTCCTGCGCGCTGTTCCCGTCCGCCGCGGACGTCGCATTCGACTCCGCCGTCGACGACTTCATCGCGTGGCATCTCGAACACCACCCGATCGCCGCCACGCCGCTCGGCGTGCATGACGGGGATGGTCGACTCGACGACCGCAGCGCGGCCGCGCGATCGGAAGCGGCGGCCACGCTGCATCGCTTCCTCGATCGCTTCGAACGGTTCACTCCGGATTCGGTCTCGGGCGACCGACGGCAGGACCTGCCGTTCCTGACCGGTGTGATCCGCTCCCAGCTCCTCGATCTGGAGGTCGTCCGTCCGTTCGCGCGCGACCCCGACACGTGGACCGCGTCCGTCGCGCAGTCGGTGTTCGATCTGATCAAGCGCGACTTCGCCCCGCTCGACGAACGGGTGCGGAGCGTGATCGCGAGGGAGCGCGCCGCGCCCGCGTTCCTCGCCTGCGCGAAGCAGACGTTGGAGAACCCGCCGCGCATCCTGACGGAGGTGGCGATCGAGCAGATCGACGGCACGCGCGACTTCTTCGCGAAGGACGTCCCGCTCGCGGTCGCGGGGCTCACCGACGCGAAGCTGCGCGCCGAGTTCGACGCCGCGAACGCCGCCGTCGTCGACGCCTTCGAGGACTACAAGAAGTTCCTGGTCGACGACCTCCTGCCGCGCTCGACCGGATCGATCGCGATCGGGGAGGATGCCTGGCGCCGGAAGCTCGCTGCGGACGAGGGCATCGACCTCCCGGTCGACAGGC
This sequence comes from uncultured Phycisphaeraceae bacterium, assembly GCA_964493525.1. Lineage (GTDB taxonomy): Bacteria > Planctomycetota > B15-G4 > B15-G4 > JADJEK01 > CAZBOK01. Next base: position 951 of record CAZBOK010000130.1, read on the forward strand.
TGCTCGCGATCGCCGACGCCGACCTGAAGAGGAACCAGGCCGCGTTCATCGAGACGGCGAAGCGGATCGATCCCTCGCGTCCCGCCGTCGAGGTGTTCGAGGCGTTGTCGCGGACGCATCCGCCCGCGGATCGGCTCCTCGCGCAGACGCAGTCGTCGCTCGACGCGATCCGCGCGTTCCTGCTCGAGAAGAAGATCATCGCGATCCCCGATTCGCCTCCCGCGAAGGTGGTGGAGACGCCGCCGTTCCAGCGCTCGACCACGTCCGCGTCGATGGAGACGCCCGGGCCGTTCGAGGCTCCGCGCGCGCGCGAGGCCTACTACTACATGACGCTGCCCGACCCGAACGCGAGCGCGGCGGACCGCGAGGAGTTCATGCGTCAGTGGTATGACGCGATGATCTCAAACGTTTCGGTGCACGAGGCCTACCCCGGTCACTACATCCAGTTCCTCTATGCACCCGGCTTCCCGACGCGCGTGCGCAAGATCTTCGCGGCGAACACGAACGTCGAGGGCTGGGCGCACTACTGCGAGCAGATGATGCTCGACGAGGGCTTCCACGACGGCGACCCCGCATATCGCCTTGCGCAACTGCAGGACGCACTGCTCCGTGACGCGCGCTTCGTGGTCGGCATCCGCATGCACACGCGCGGCATGAGCTACGACGACGCGAAGCGCTTCTTCGAGACCGAGGCCTACCAGCCCGAGCCGGTCGCCGTCAGCGAGTCGAAGCGCGGGGTCACCGACGCGCTGTACGGGTACTACACGCTCGGCAAGCTCATGATCCTGAAGCTGCGGGACGACTGGCGCGGCGCGCATCCGAACGCGTCGATCGGCGAGTTCCACAACGCGTTCATCCGACTCGGCCCGCTGCCGCTGCCGCAGATCCGCGAGGCGATGCTGGGCTCGCGCGGGGCGCTCCTGCCGTGATCCGCGCGTGACGCTCGCGGCCACGACGTCGCCGGATCATTCGGACTCGAGGCGCCGCAAGTACTCGAGAGCCTGCTTCGTCTCGGGTCCTTCGTCGCCATAGGCCGCCCGCAGGATCGGGATCGCGGCGGCGAGCTCGGTCTGCGCTTCGTCCTTCTTGCCGAGGAGGCGCAGCGCTTCCGCATGCGCGGTGTGGAGCGCGGCGACGAACGGGGCGGTCCCCGCCGGTGCGTCCGGCCGCGACGCGGCCTCGATCGCCGTGCGCGTCATCTCCTCGGACTTCGCGACGTCGCGCCGCATGTCGAATCGCGCGGCCGCGACCGTGATCTGCAGCGTGAGCGGATGCGTCGTCCCGAATCGGCGGCGCGCGCGGACGACGGCCTCCGCGTAGTCGGCAGCGGCCTGGTCGACCTGCCCGCAGCGCGCGTGCGCGTAGGCGAGGTTGGTGAGCGTCACGATCGCGTCCGGGAAGTCGGGGCCGGTCACGCGCTCATAGGTCTTCAGCGCTTCTTCGAGGAGGTCGCGCGCCTCCTCGTGCTTCCCGATCGAGGAGTCCTGCAGGAGCGCAGCGAGGTTTGCGCGCGCCATCTGCGTCACCGTCAGATCTGGGCCGCACACGCGCATGTATCCGTCGAGCACCTCGCGCGCGATCGGCTCCGCCTCGGCGAAGCGGCCCTGCTCCTGCAGCGCGACGTTCAGCACGTTCCAGGACGACAGCGTGTCGACGTTGTCGAAGCCGAGCAGTCGCTCGCGAGCCTCCGCGGCCTTGCGCAGGAACACTTCCGCTTCCTTCGGTCTGCCGAGGCGGTCGAGCAGTCGACCTTGCGCGTCGTCGAGCCGGAGCAGGAACAACTGGTCGGGCGCGGACATCGCGGTGACCTGCGCGCGCGTCTCGTCGAGCATCTGCTGGGCGCCTTCGTAGTCGGCGACGCGCATGCGCATCTCGATGAGCCCCGCGCGGTCCTCGAGCCCCTCCGGCGTGAGATCGATCCCCGCTTCCTTCTCGAGTCGCACCACCTGCTCGTGGCGCTCGCGGGAGCGCACGTCGTCGCCGAGCGAGGTGTACAGGCGCGCGAAGCGGCTCACGAGCCGCGCCGCGAGATCCGGCCGGTCCTTCAGCTCGTTCGTCACCGTCTCCGCCGACCGATCGAGCGCGTCGACGACCTTCAAATCGAGTCCGCGCTCCTCGGTGCGCGCCTGCTCGAACGTGTGCTCGAACAGTTCGACGACTCGGTTCGAGACGTCGGCGGCGTCCTTCGCGCGTGCCTCCGATTCCTTCGCGGTCTTCTCGGCGTCGAGCGCGCGCGACTCGGATTGGCGCGCGGTCTTCTCCGCGTCGAGCGCGCGATCGAGCGCGGCCTTCGTGTCGCGCTCCGCGTCGACGGCGCGGTTGCGCGAGATCGTCGCGGCGATCAAGCCGCCGACCAGCGACACGAACACGGCGCACGAAGCGATCACGGCGGCGCGATGGCGTCGCACGAACTTGCGCGTTCGATACAGGCCGCTCGGCGGCCCGGCGTCGAGCGCTTCGTGCCGCAGGTAGCGCTGGACGTCGTCCTGCAGCGCGGCCGCCGTGGCGTAGCGGCGCGCGGGGTCCTTCTCGATCGCCTTCAGGACGATCCACTCCGGTTCACCCGCGAGGCGCGCTTCGTACTTCGATGGCGGTTGCGCGTCCTGCTCGCGGAGGATGCGCAGGGCTTCGGTGATCGGCCGCCCGTCGACGTCGTGGGGGACTCGGTTCGTGAGCAGCTCGTAGAGCATCACGCCGAGCGCGTAGACGTCGGTGCGCACGTCGATCTTCGCCGGGTCGCCGTCGATCTGCTCCGGCGCCATGTAGCGCAGCGTGCCGATCAGCTCGCCGGTCCGCGTGTGCATCTCGGCGGTCTGGTCCTCCGCCGTCACGGCGCGCGCGATGCCGAAGTCGATGATCTTCGGCTTGCCGTTCTTCCCGACCAGCACGTTCGCGGGCTTCAAGTCGCGGTGGATGACGCCCATGCCGTGCGCGTACTGCACCGCGTCGCACACCGCGGCGAACAGCTCGAAGCGCGCGCGGATGTCGAGGTCGTGCGCGCGGGCGTAAGCGACGAGCGGCTGCGCGTCCTCGAGGTATTCCATCGCGTACCACGGCAGGTCGAGCCGGAAGCTCTTCTCGCCGAGCGGGTGCGTGCCGGCGCCGTGGATCTCGGCGATGCCGTCGTGCTTCAGCCGGCCCAGGATCTCCGACTCGACCTGGAATCGCCGCAGGTTCGCGCCCGTCGCGTACGCCGGCTTCAACACCTTCAGTGCGACCGACCGTTGCGGGGCCTGCTGCTCGGCGACGTAGACGGTTCCCATGCCGCCCGACGCGAGCCGCCGCACGATGCGGAATCCACCCACGACGACCGCGCCGCGCGTGAGCGCGAGCGGGTCGTCGGGGTCGAGGAACGCCGGGTGGCTCGCGCGATCGAACGCCGATTCGGCGAGGAACCCTGCGTGCGAAATCACGGCGTTGTCCGCGATCATGCGCAGGACTTCCGCGCGCAGCTGCGCATCGGAACCGCACTCGGATTCGACGAAGCGCGCGCGCGCCTCGGCGTCCAGGTCACACGCGGCTTCGAAGATCCTGCGGACCTGCGCGAAGTCGGCCGGCATCGGGGAGTGGTCTCGAGCTGTGGATCCGGGGCGAAGCGATCAAGGCCCCATCGTGTAGATGAGCTTCGTCGAGAGGTTCATGTTGCCGACGATCGGGGTCGGGAAGGGCCCGGTGAGGCGCGCGTTGTAGTTGTCCGCGAGGTCGGTGAACGTGTTGATCAAGACGGGATGGACGATCGTCCACCCGTTCTTCGTCGTGCCGCCGTAGTTCACGTTCACCCAGTCGCCGGTGCACACGTTGCGATGGATGAAGACGCCCTCGTCGACCCAAGCCTGTTCCTTGCCCGGATACACGTTGCCGTTCGTCCAGGTGCCCATGCTCGTGGTGACGAGGTGGAACCATGGAACGGTCGGGAAGTTCAGGCCGACCGACTGGAAGCCGCCGTTCATGCCGCTCGAGTTGACGCAGACGCCGTTCCCCAGGAGGCTTCGCAGCGAGTGCTGCTTCGGATTGTTCGTCAACGACGTCAGGCAGAACCCCGCGAACAGACTCGACTGACCGTTCTGCAGCGGGTCCTCATCGAAGCAGAGCGGCGGGACGAGCGAGCCGAAGTCGCGGGTCGCCTCGAAGAACGCTGGGCCTTGCGGAGCGAGCGCGTTGCCGGGGAGGAAGGGCTGCGTCGCCGAGTGGGGCGCGACGATCGCGTACGAGCGGTTCGGGTGGTACACACCGGGCGCGCTCGAGAGGCCGGGTCGGTGGATGAAGAAGTCGCACGCGTGGTGCAGCACGATCGCGTTGTCGAACGGCGCCGCGGCAACGCACGGGTGCGAGTAGTCGACGTAGCCGTAGTAGAACGCGTGCGGTTGCGGCCCGAGCGGGAAGATGCAGCTCGGCGCCTCGCAGTTCCAAACGACGCCGACCGGGACGACGGTGAGGTCCGCCTTCGCGACGAAGCGCCAAACCTGGTGGAGGCTGCCGAACGGATCCATCTCCTGCCACGTGCGCGTGTAGTCGAGGATCATCGGGCCGGACATGATCGGCAGCGTCGAGCTGGTGTCGACGACGGAGAGCGTGGCCAGGAACTCGGTGCACGACAGGGCCGCGGGCGCGGACCAAGAGACCGTCGTGTTCACCTGGTTCGCGACGGCGCAGCCGGTCCAGCAGATGTTGGAGCCGGGGAGCGAAACGGCCGGGAACGTCGGCAGCGTGGGGACGACGGGGGTGCAGCAGCTTCCGTTGATTCCGTCCGGTCCGCACTGCGCGGCGGCGTCGGGTGTGACCAGAACGAGCGACGACAATGCGAGCAGCGGGCCGCCGAGGCCCACGAGCGAGCGGCAGGACATGGCTCTCCTCCTCGATCTCGCGTCGGAGGAGCGCGGCAAATCGCGACGCTCGGACGCCCGGCAGCGAGGCGCGCAGTGTACGCCGGAGTGTCGCAGCGCAGTACCTCGCGCGCGCGCGTGGTCGGGCGATCGCGCCGCCGCTCAGCGAGCGGCGGCGGGCTGGATCGGGACGATGCGGTAGTCCTTCGCGCCTTCCGTGATCTCGATGCCGGTGTCGCCCGGCACGTCGTCGAAGGTCTGCCGGGTGTCGCTCACGGGCCAGTAGACCTCGAGGTGCGCGACGCGCGCGGACTTGCCGAGGCCGATCTCCTGGCGCAGCGGGTTGCAGCCGAAGCTTGCGCCGCTGTTTACCCACTTGAAGATCGAGCGCGTCTGCCCGTCCTCGACGACGTCGCAGCGGATCCGCGCGCCGATGCCGAAGCGGTTCGACTCCACACCGACGAGCCGCACCTTGAGCCAGTGGTTGCCGAAGCCCGGGTTCTCGTAGAGCACGTCCGCGAAGCCGTCGCCGGGGAACGCGCCGCCCATCTGCTCGAAGACGTCCTGGTCGCCGTCGTTGTCGAAGTCGGCGAACGCGATGCCGTGACCCTTCTGCAGGTGCGAGAAGCCCCCGGCGACGGAAACGTCCGAGAACCGCCTGCCGCCGCGGTTCCAGTACATGAAGTTCGGCACGATGCCTTCGTAGTTCGGGTAGCCGGTGCCGAGGTAGAAGTCGGGGAAGCCGTCGTTGTCGAGGTCGCCGACGTTGATGCCCATCGGCATCGTGAACTTCACGAGGTTCATCGCGGGCGCGACGTCCTTGAAGTGGCCGTGACCATCGCCGCGGTACAGCGCGGCGAGTTCGGCTTCGTCGAACTTCGCCCCGAAGAACTGCGCGACGGCGTACTGCGGTTGGTTCCAGTAGCTCGCCGCGTAGAGGTCGAGGTTGCCGTCGTTGTCGCAGTCGAAGAAGAACGTGCCGAAGCCGCGGATCGGCTTGGTGACTCCGGCCGATTCGGCGATGTCGGTGAACGTGCCGTCGCCGTTGTTGCGATACAGGCGGTTCGGGTTGCCGAGGTTCGAGACGTACAGGTCGGGGTCGCGATCACCGTCGAAGTCGCCCCACGCCGCCGCCTTCGCGAACCCGAGATTCTCCACGCCCGCCTGCTTCGCGACGTCGGTGAAGGTGCCGTCGCCGTTGTTCCGGAACAGTTGGCTCGGGTACGTCGACACAGGGTCGGTCTCGTTGCCGACGAAGAGGTCGACGTCGCCGTCGAGGTCGTAATCCGCGACCGACGCGCACTGCGTGGGGTACGCCGGGTCGGCGAGGCCCGCTTCGTAGGTCTTGTCGACGAAGACGCCGTGACCGTCGTTCACGAGCAGCGAGTTCGGGACGAGACCGATGCGCGCCCACCAGGCGCCGCGCAGGATCACGAGGTCGATGTCGCCGTCGTTGTCGAAGTCGGCCTGCACCATGTTGAGGCCGCCGAGGAGTCCGTCGAAGCCCGCGTCGTGCGAGCGGTCCGTGAACGTGCCGTCGCCTTCGTTCTGTTCGTAGTGGAGCGCTTCCTTCGGGTCGCTCGACGACGTGATCACGTCGAGGTCACCGTCTCCATCGAAGTCGTCGATCGCCACGCTCCCGGCGCAGTCGTCGCGGTCGAGCCCGAGAGATCCCGCGACGTCGGCGAAGTGGGGGAACGCTTCGTCGGAGTCGAGCGCGCCGTCGATCATGCGGTACTCCTCCGGAACCGCCGCCGGATACTCGCCGATCGCCATCGCCGCGACGCACAGGAGCCAGCGCGACGTCAGGTGATCGGGGTAACTCGACAGCACTTCACGGAAGCAAGTCATCGCCTTGCGCGCGGGGTCACGATCCGTGTGCTTCGCGTCACCGTCGAACGGGAGGATGCAGCTCCCGGGGGTGTGGCGAGCGCAGCAGTTCTTCACCTCGGCGAGCCGCATGTAGGCGATTCCGAGATCGAACGCCGTCTCCTTGCCCAGGATCGGCATGCCGTACGAGTCGCTGCGGATGTTCTTCTCGCGGCCGGACAGCAGATGGGTCATGACGCTCGGGACGAGTGCGCGGGCGGCTTCGAGACGAGCGACGGCTTCTTCGACGCGGCCGAGTCGGAGGAGATGCCAGCCGAGCAGGTACTGACAGCGCCACTTCTTCACGTTCGAGTCGCCGGCGTTCGCGAGCTCCTTCTCGAGCTCCTTCACGGGCAGCTCGCCGAAGTACGTGTGATTGAGCTTCGATTCCGCCGCGTACGCCGCGAGTCGCTCGCGCATCTTCACGGCGCCCGGCCGCGTGTCGGTCGTGTCCGCGGCGCCGTGAGTATCCGTTCCAAGGCGCATCTGCTCGGCGCGGTTCACGCGGTACGCGACGAAGACGAGCGTCAGCAGGACGAGCAAGGCGGGGATTGCGAATCGACCGGTCCAACGAATCCTGCTCACGGGTGCCACTCCGGGTGATGAACGGCGGTAGGGATCGCCGGCCGGGGAGTGTACCCCGAACCGCTCCATCGATCGACGATTGCGATCTCATGGATCGAAAAAACAAATAGACCGCGGCAGCGCTTCGAACGCGCCGACGCTCAGAGATCGTCGGTACCGGTCGTCGGACTGGAGTCGTTCGTGTGCGCGCGCGATGCGCGACGAACGGGGCGGCGGTTCAGCGCCCGATCAGTGGGGCGCGCACTTCACGATCGGGACGACGCGGTAGTCCTTCGCGCCTTCGGTGATCTCGATGCCGGTGTCGCCCGGCACGTCGTCGAACGACTGCTTGGTGTCGCTCACCGGCCAGTAGACCTCGAGATGCGCGACGCGCGGCGCCTTGCCGATGCCGATCTCCTGGCGCAGCGGGTTGCACCCGAAGCTCGCGCCGCTGTTCACCCACTTGAAGATCGAGCGTGTCTTCCCGTCCTCGACGACTTCACAGCGAATGCGCGCGCCGACGCCGAAGCGGTTCGACTTCACGCCGACCAGCCGCACTTTCAACCAGTGATTTCCGAAGCCGGGGTTCTCGAACAGCACGTCGTTGAAGCCGTCGCCCTTGAACGCGCCGCCCATCTGCTCGAAGACGTCCTGGTCGCCGTCGTTGTCGAGGTCGCCGAACGCGACCGCGTGGCCCTTTTGGATGTGCGCGAAGCCGCCGTTCGTCGACACGTCCGAGAACCGCTTGCCGTCGCGGTTCCAGTACATGAAGTTCTGCACGATGCCTTCGTAGCTCGGGTAACCGGTGCCGAGATAGAAGTCGGGGAAGCCGTCGTTGTCGAGGTCGCCGAAGTTCGCGCCCATCGCCATCGTGTTCTTCACGAGGTTCATCGCGACGCCCACGTCGGTGAAGCCGCCGTGTCCGTCGCCGCGGTAGAGCGACGAGAGCTCCGCGTCGGTCTCCTTCCCGAAGTAGCGGGCCACGACGTACTGCGGCTGGTTCCAGTAGCTCGAGGCGTAGATGTCGAGGTTTCCGTCGTTGTCGAAGTCGAAGAACCAGGTCGGGAAGCCACGGATCGGCTTCGTCACGCCGAGCTTCTCCGCGACGTCCTTGAACGTGCCGTTGCCTTCGTTGCGGTACAGGCGGTTCGGACCGCCGAGGTTCGACACGTAGAGGTCGGGATCACGATCGTTGTCGAAGTCGCCCCACGCGACGCCCTTCGCGAAGCGGAGGTTCTCGACGCCCGCGGCCTTCGCGACGTCGGTGAACGTGCCGTCGCCGTTGTTGCGGAACAACTGGCTCGGGCTCGGGTTCGCCTGCTCCCACTCGTCGCCGATGTAGAGGTCGAGGTCGCCGTCGAGGTCGTAGTCCGCGAAGTTCGCCGCCTGCGTCGGGAACGCGGGCTCCGCGATGCCCGCCTCGAACGAGACGTCCGTGAAGCGCGCGCTGCCGTCGTTCGCGAGCAGCGAGTTCGGGATGTGCCCGTCTTTGCCCCACCACGCGCCGCGCAGCACCAGGAGATCGACGTCGCCGTCGTTGTCGTAATCGGCCTGCACCATGTTGAGCCCGCCGAGGATCCCCGCGAAGCCCGCGTCCTCGGAGCGGTTGGTGAACGTGCCGTCGCCGCCGTTCGCCATGAAGTGCAGCGGCTCGCTCGGGTTGATCGACGAAGTGATGAGGTCGAGGTCGCCGTCCCCGTCGAAGTCATCGATCACCGCGCCGCCCGACTGGTCCGGGTTGTCGAGGCCGTACTTTTCCGCGACCTCCGGGAAGCGCGGGAACGGTTCGTCGGACGTGATCGCATCGTCGCGCATCCGATATCGCTCGGGGATCCCGTCCGGCCACTTACCGATCGCCATCGCGGCGACGTTCAACAGCCAGAGGGACGCGAGGTGATCGGGGTAGCTCGTGAGCACGTCCTGGAAACAGGCCATCGCCTTCTTCGCCGGCTCCTGGTTCGTGTGCCGGCCGCCGCCTTCGAGCGGGAGGATGCAGCTCTCCGGCGTGTGCTGGTTGCAGCAGTTCGTCTGCTCCGCGAGGCGCATGTAGGCGACGCCGAGGTCGAACGACGTCTCCTTGCCGAGGATCGGCGTGCCGTACTGGTCGGAGCGGAAGTTCTTCTCCTTGCCCGACGCGAGGTAGGTCACGATCTGCGGCACGATCGAGCGCGCCTCCTCGAGGCGCGCGACCGCTTCCTCGTTTCGACCGAGGCGGAGGAGGTGCCAGCCGAGGAGCTGCAGCGCGCGCCAGCGCTTGATCGCGGAGTTGCCCGCGGCGGCGAGGTCGGCCTCGAGTCGCCCGACCGCCGCTTCGCCGTAGTACGGATTGTTCACCACGGCTTCGCGCGCGACGTTCGCGAGGATCTCGCGCATCCGTTTGCCGCCGTCGTGGGCGGCGTACGACTTCGCGCCGTGATCGGAACCCGAGGGCGCCGCATCGTCGGCGCGGTCGCACGCGAACCAACTGGCAAGCAACAGGAACACGCCGGCGAACCGGATCGTTCTCATGAGGGAGCGGCCTCGCGAGGAGTCGGATCGGAGCGCGGGAGTGTACCTCGTGATTGCGCCGAGCGAGCACGAGTGCGAAGCTCGGGCCGGTCGGCTCCGTCGGATTCCCGGGACCATCGATCGAGAAAACTGATGCTTGGCATTGCTTTTTCCTTATGCCTCACCCTGAGCTCGTTCGGCGCCGAACGAGCTCAGGGTGAGGCATAA